>SKHA01000284.1 GCA_007117185.1 Spirochaeta sp.
TCTGCTCGCCGGCGTATTTCTCGGATTGTTTCAGTCTCTTCACGGAAAGGCGGAGGGGCTTCCGGTACGCACCGGGACGATGCTGCTCCTCGTGCTGGCGGCGGTGGGAGCAAACGCGTTTGCCCTGGTATCGGTGGGACCCGGCGCCTACACAGCCCTTTCGCTCCGAGCGGTGCTGGTCTTTGCTCTGGCCGGCGCGATCCACTTCTCCGGGGGGTGGCTGCTGATCGGCCTCAGCCAGCGCCGCGTGGGGGTGGGAATCACCGGGCTGCTGGTGGGGGCCACCCCGGTGTTCACCGCCCTTATCGCCTGGGCTGTGGTGGGGGAGGTGCTGTCCCTGCGCGACCTGCTGGGGATCGCCCTGGTTGTGGTGGGTGTGGGGGTGGCGTCATGGCGGTAAGTGTCCGCGAGATTGCCAGCGGGTCCGTGTTCGGCCTGGGGACGGCCCTGGCGTTTTCCGTCAGCCCCATCTTCGTGCGTTTGGGGATGGCGGAGGGACACTCCGCCGAGATCGGTCTGGCCATCGGGCTGATCGCCGCAGCGCTGGCCTACTTCCTGGTTCTGGTGTGCTCTGACCGGCAGTCCCTGCACCTCGGTGCGGCCGGGGAGTGGCGGCTGGCGGGGTGGGAGCTTGCGGCGGCGCTCTCCATCGTTACCGGCACGTGGCTGCGCTACGAGGCAATGGCGCTGGTGCCGCTGGCGATCGTCAGCGCCCTGGGGCGGGTAAACATTCTGGTGATCCTGCTGATCGCCCGGCGATCGGTCAAACTCCGGGTGTGGGTTGGCGGCTTTCTGATCATCGCCGGGTCGGTTCTGCTCAGTCTGTGATAGGATAGAACCCATGAAATCGCCATTGATTCCCCGTTCTGTCCTCTTTGGAAATCCCGACCGGACGATGGTTCAGGTCAGCCCGGACGGACAGCATATCTCCTGGCTTGCACCGCTTGAGGGTGTTCTGAACGTATGGGTGGCGCCGCGGGACGAGATCGCCGCCGCCCGGGCGGTGACCCGGGACAGCGGCCGGGGAATTCGCTTTTACACCTGGGCGTACACCGGCGAGCATCTGCTGTTTATCCAGGACAGGGACGGCGACGAAAACTGGCATCTCTTCCGGGCTGGCCTCGACGGCAGCGACAGTGTGGACCTGACTCCCTTCGAGGGAGTGCAGGCACGGGTCCAGCAGATGAGCGCCGATCACCCCCGGGAATGTCTGGTGGGGCTCAACAGGCGTTCGCCCCAATACCATGACGTCCATCGACTGAACATCCTCACCGGGGAGCTGCAGCTGGTGGTGGAGAACGAGCAGTTCGTTCAGATTCTCACGGACCACCGCTTCACCGTTCGCGAGGGCTACCAGATGACCCCTGACGGCGGGGTCGATATCTATCAGTATGACCAGGGAAGGTGGCGGGCCGTTGATTCAATCTCAGCGGAAGACTCCATGACAACGGGGACGGTGGGGTTTAGTCGCGACCTCACTATCGCCTATCGGATCGACAGCCGCGGCCGCAATACCGCCGCACTGTTCGCTCTGGACGTCGCCAGCGGTGAGTCTACCCTGCTGGCGGAAGACCCCCGATCTGACGTTGCCGCCTTTACCCGGGAACCTGGGGGGCTGCAGGTGCAGGCCGTGGCGTTCGACTACGAACGGAAGCGCTGGCAGGTTATCGACCCCGAGATCGCCGACCATCTGCAGCGCCTCGCTGACACCGCTCCCGGGGACTGGGAGATCGACTCGCGGTCCCTGGACGATCGGTACTGGATCGCCTCCTCTGCGGTGGATACCGGACCGACAGCGTTCTATCTGTACGATACCCGGACAGGCCAGGCGCAGTTCCTGTTTACCAGCCAATCGGCGCTTGAGGGTCTGCCCCTGGTGCCGATGCACCCGGCGACGATCAAGACCCGGGACGGGCTGGATATGGTGGTGTACTACTCCCTCCCGGAGGGGAGCGATGGCGACGGGGTGCCTGAAAAGCCGGTACCGCTGGTTCTCTTTCCTCACGGTGGCCCCTGGGCGCGGGACCACTGGGGGTTCGAACCGACACACCAGTGGTTCGCCAACCGGGGTTACGCGGTACTGAGCATGAACTTTCGCAGCTCCACCGGGTACGGGAAGAGTTTCATCAACGGCGGAAACAACCAGTGGGGCGGTGCGATCCTGGAAGACCAGATCGACGCCCTGAAGTGGGCGGTATCCCAGGGGATCGCTGACCCCTCCCGGGTGGGAATTTTCGGCGGCAGCTTCGGCGGCTATTCCGTCCTCGCCGGGCTGGCGTTTCATCCCGAGATATACGCCTGCGGAGTGGATATCGTCGGACCATCCAGCCTGCTGACCCTGATCGAGTCGATTCCTGAATACTGGAAGCCGATGCTGAACATGCTCAAAACCCGTGTTGGTGACCCCGAGACTGACGCGGGCAAAGAGCTGCTGGAACGGCACAGTCCGATAACCCGGGCGGACCGGATCTGCAAACCTCTGCTCATCGCCCAGGGGACGAACGACCCCCGGGTGAAGCAGGCAGAGTCAGATCAGATTGTGGCGGCGATGGAGGGGCGGGGTATACCGGTGGTGTACGCCCTCTACCCCGACGAGGGCCACGGCTTCGCCCGACCGGAGAACCGCATGTCCTTCTACGGGATCAGTGAGGCGTTTTTCGCCCGGTATCTGGGGGGTCGAGCCGAGCCGATCGGCGAGGATTTCGAAGGATCCAGCGTGAAACTGCTGGCCGGAGCGGACGAAATTCCCGCGGTGGCGCAGGCGATTGCCGAACAGCGCCGGGTGATGTAATTCCTTCAGGGTCGTTCCCTGCAGCGAGGAGATCGCCCTGGCAGTCTGTATGGACTACCCGGAAGGGTGCCCGGGATCGATGACGATTTTTCGTAAACA
>SKHA01000380.1 GCA_007117185.1 Spirochaeta sp.
ATTCCTACCCTTTTAGTCGTGTTTACCCCACCATCCTGCCGTCGTGCCGGGGGCGGAAGAGGTAACCGTTTGCTTGACAGCGATATAGGTCACTGTCATAGTTCCCCGCATGGATTCGTCAGAGCTCAAAACCACCATTGAAATGGCGATGCTGGAGCTGGATGAGGCGCAGGTAAGCGTTCTGGAAGAGGCGGTTACCCAGCTCCTTGAGTACTGCACCATCATGACGGCGATCGACGTGGAGGGGGTGGAACCGACCACCCACGCCCTGGCGACGGGTAACCGCACCCGCCCTGACGCGGTTCATAAGAACGATGCCGACTCGCTGCTGGAGCAGGCTCCGGATCTGGAAGACCGGCTGATCGCCATTCCCAACGTGCTGTAGAGGCCCATGAAAGAGAAAAAACCCCCTTTTGATCCGGCGGAGTACGCCAGATTTCTTCGTGAAAACGACGCCGAGGTCGGAGCGTTCCTGGAGATCGCTTCGGGTTCCGGTGGTACCTTCGCCGCCCCGAGCGTCCCTGCAGCTCTGGCCGCCACCGGGAACCATCCGCCGGTGGCGGTGAAGGATAATATCGCCGTCGCCGGGATGCACCTCACCTGCGGTTCCCGGATGCTGGAGAACCTGGTGAGCCCCTACGACGCCACTGCGGTGACCCGACTGAAAGCTGCCGGCGCGACGGTGGTAGGAAAGACAAACCTGGACGAGTTCGGTATGGGCAGCTCCACCGACAACTCCGCCCTGGGAACGACCAACAACCCCTGGGACCACACCCGAGTGTGCGGTGGCTCCAGCGGCGGGTCCGCCGCAGCGGTGGCGCAGCAGCTGGTTCCCGTTGCCCTGGGCAGCGACACCGGCGGGTCTGTTCGCCAGCCCGCAGCGTTCTGCGGGGTCTACGGCCTCAAGCCCACCTACGGCACCGTCTCGCGGTACGGCCTGGTGGCGTACGCCTCTTCTTTGGAGGTGATCGGGGTGTTCGGCGCGGACATCCACCAGGTGGCCCAAACCTACCGCACCATCGCCGGGGCGGACCCGCTGGACCAAAGTTCATTGGACCCACCTGATACCGCCCACTCCGACGCCAGGCCCACCATCGGGGTCCTTCAGGGAGACCTGGGGCTCTCTCCGGAGGTGGCCAGAAATTATGCCGCCACCCAGCAGGCGCTGGAGCAGCTGGGCTACCCCACCGCTCCGGTGACCCTCTCCACCCTGGAGTACGTGGTCCCGGCGTACTACACCATCGCCACCGCCGAGGCCAGCACCAACCTGGCGCGGTACAACGGCGTGCGCTACGGCTACCGTCCCGACTGGGCGGAGAACCCGGAAGAGTTGATGCGCAAGGCCCGCAGCGAGGCGCTGGGGGACGAGGTGAAGCTGCGGATCCTCCTGGGAACCTACGTTCTTCGCAGCGGGTTTCAGGACCAGTACTACACCCGGGCGCAGAAGATCCGCACCCTCATCCGCCGCGAGCTGGACGAGGTCTACCAGGGTGTCGGGATGATCCTGATGCCGGTGTTCCCGGTGCAGGCGTTTCCCCACTCAGGGTCCCTGGACGCGTTCCAGCAGAAGGTGGCGGACCGCTTCACCTGCACCGCAAACCTGGCGGCGGTCCCGGCGCTCACCGTCCCCACCGGGCTGGAGAACGGCCTGCCTGTGGGGATGCAGCTGATGGGCCCGGCGTTCAGCGAGGAGCGCCTCTTCGGGGTGGCCCGCGAGCTGGCCACGGTGATGCCGCTGCAGTTCCCTCCGGGGACCCGGGACTACGCCGCGTGGCTCCGCGAGGGCGCGCAGGCCAGGGGAGGGTCCTGATGTACCAGTCATTTGTCGGCCTGGAGATTCACGTGCAGCTGCTCACGCAGACCAAGGTGTTCTGCGGGTGCCGCAACAACTTCGGCGACGAGGCCAACACCAACGTCTGCCCGGTGTGTATGGGCTACCCCGGGGTGCTCCCGGCGCTGAATGGCGAGGCGATGGAGATGGCCTACGCCGTGGCCCGGGCGCTGAACTGCACCCTGGCCCCGCGGTGTCTCTTCGATCGCAAGAACTACTTCTACCCGGACCTGCCCAAGAACTACCAGATCAGCCAGTTTCACACCCCCCTGGGTACCGACGGCTATCTGGACCTGGAGTTTCGACACCAGAAGCGGCGCGTCCGCATCCACCAGATTCACCTGGAGGAGGACGCCGGCAAGATGATCCACGCGGGAGACATGTCCCTGCTGGACTTCAACCGCACCGGCACCCCCCTGCTGGAGATCGTCACCGAACCGGACATGGAGATCGGCGAGGAGGCGGAGGTGCTGCTGCAGGAGCTGCGCCGCATCGTTCGCTACCTGGGTGTGTGCGACGGCAACATGGAAGAGGGGTCCCTGCGGTGCGACGCCAACGTCTCGGTGAACCTCCGCGGCGCCGGTCTGGGTGACAAGGTGGAGATCAAGAACCTCAACAGCTCCCGCTTTGTCCGCAAGGCGCTGAACTTCGAGATCGAACGACAGCAGGACATCCTCGAGCGGGGCGGCACGGTGACCCAGGAGACGCGCCTGTGGAACGAGAACCGTGACCAGTCCGAGAGCATGCGCACCAAAGAGAGCGCCCACGACTACCGCTACATCCCCGAGCCGGACATGCCCCCCTTCGTGGCGGACCAGCAGTTTCTCGCCCGGGTGGAAGCGCGGCAGGTGGAGCTGCCGGCGCAGCGGCGGGAGCGTTTCGCCGCGCAGTACCAGCTGCAGCCGGCGCAGGTGGAGTTTCTCTGCGACGAACGCAGCGTGGCCGACTACTTCGAGGAGGCGGTCGCCGCCGGAGCAGCGGCGGAGCAGGTGGCGATCTGGCTCTCCGGGGATGTCCGCAAGGAG
>SKHA01000366.1 GCA_007117185.1 Spirochaeta sp.
CCTTACGACATTACCACCCTGGCGCCGGAACGGATCGGTGTCCTGCAAACGCCCCTCGCCGCCGGCCTCACTTACTCCTGGGCAGCCACCCCGGTGGACGAAGACATTACCACCGTCCTCCAGGAGCTGGCGACGGAACAGCAGCTGACCGAGAAGTATCTCGCCCTGGCGGAGGGAGCGGTGATGAACACCGGAGAGGACAGACTGGTCCTGCACCACCTGCTGCGCGGCCAGCTGGGCAACCCGGTAATCCACAACGGTACAGACCTGGGCGCCTTCTACCGGGACCAGCAGGAACGGTTCAGCGCATTTGCCCGGGCCGTCCTGGAGGGCACAGAGCGGGGTGCCACCGGAAAGAAGTTCACCACAGTGGTGCAGATCGGCATCGGCGGGTCAGACCTGGGGCCGCGGGCCCTCTACCTGGCCCTGCGGGAATGGGCCGCAGCGGAGGGGATCGCCGCCGGCCTTGAGGCGCGGTTCATCTCCAACGTAGACCCCGACGATGCCGCCGGCGTCCTCCAGGGGATCGATTTCGAGTCGACCCTGTTCGTCCTGGTGAGCAAGAGCGGAACCACCCAGGAAACCCTGACCAACGAGCAGTTTGTGGCCGAGCTGGCCGGACGCTACGCCCCCGCCCTGGACATTCGCAAACACACCGTAGCGGTCACCTCCCAGACCAGCCCCCTCGCCTCCGGCGGCGGTTACCGGGACAGCTTCTTTATCGATGACTTCATCGGCGGCCGCTACTCCGCCACCAGCGCGGTAGGCGGGGTGATCCTCAGCCTGGCCTTCGGCCCGGAGGTGTTTCAGCGCATTCTCGACGGCGCCCACCAGGCAGACCAGGCGGCGCTGAACCCGGACATCCGTAAAAACGCGGCGATGATGGACGCCCTGATCGGTCTGTACGAACGCAACGTCATGGGCTGCGCCGCCACAGCGGTTCTCCCCTACAGCCAGGCACTGAGCCGCTTCCCGGCGCATCTGCAGCAGCTGGACATGGAGTCCAACGGCAAGCGGGTCAGCCGGGACGGCCAGGGGATCAACTACGAGACGGGCCCCATCGTCTTCGGCGAGCCCGGAACCAACGGACAGCACAGCTTCTACCAGCTCCTGCACCAGGGAACCACAGTGGTCCCCCTGCAGTTCATCGGATTTCGCGCATCCCAGCGTGGCGAGGACACCACCTTTGAAGGGTCCACCAGCCAGGTCAAGCTCAACGCCAACCTGGCCGCCCAGATCGTTGCCTTCGCCATGGGCCGCAGCAACACCAACCCCAACCGCCACTTCCCCGGGGGTAGACCCTCAACACTGATATTCGGAGATCGCCTCACACCGGAAGCGCTGGGAGCACTCCTGGCGCACTACGAAAACAAGGTGATGTTTCAGGGGTTCCTCTGGAACGTGAACAGCTTTGACCAGGAGGGGGTACAGCTGGGCAAGGTCCTCACCACGGAGCTGCTTACCGGATCTCCCGGGGCTCAGCTCCAGGGATTCTTTGATCTTTTGATTTGACAATTCGTCCGGCGTGTACGACACTGAAGAGGAAGGGAAGCATGTGCTTCCCGGGAGGGTAGCTAATGGTAGATTTTCCACCGGAAGGCGCAGGCCGGTTCTGAGGCATGCCGACGGACCGGCGCCACATTCAGAAGCATGTGTTTCTCGCCGCGTAACGCGGCAGAATTAGAGGGGTTTCGCCCGACACAACAACGTGTCGAACCAGTGCAGAAACTCCAACGGCCGGTAGTAAGTACCGGCCTTTTTTTTGTTTCCTGCGTTTCGTCCCCGCTCTTCGTTCCTGTGCGGCCCGGACTCTCCGGTGCTACCGGGCGTTCAGCATCGTCAGTTCATCATCGTCAGTTCATCATCGTCATCGGCTGGTGAGTAGCTTCAAGGACATCCCGCCAGAGATTCCCCTCAGGGTCCACCGTCTTGCGCTGGGACACCGCCACGGCCATGGGCAGGTGGACAAAGTTGTCGTTCACCATCCCCACCAGGACCCGGGTTCGCCCGGACATCGCCGCGTGAACCGCGTTATTTCCCAACCGTGAACAGTAGACACTGTCTGTGGGTGCCGCCACAGCGCTGCGGACCATGTAACTGGGATCGATATATTTCAGGGTAAAGGGCATGTCCCTTCCGGCGAAGTGCGTGGTGATCGCATCCCGCAGGAACGTGCCGATATCGGCAAGCTTGCGGTTTCCGCTGGCGTCGGTGGCGGAGCCGCGATTCAGCAGCTCCTGCCCCGCCCCCTCAGCGACGATGATCACCGCGTGGCGGCGCGCCGCCAGCCGTCGTTCCAGCAGCGCCAGCAGTCCGTGCTCCCCATCCAGTTCAAACGGAACCTCCGGGATGAGCACGAAGTTCGCCTCGTGGCTCGCCAGGGCGGTGTGGGCAGCAATAAACCCGCTGTCCCGGCCCATCACCTTAACCAGACCAACGCCGTTCACCGCGGAATGGGCCTCGGTGTGGGCAGCCTTCACCGCTTTCATCGCCTCGGCTACCGCCGTCTCAAACCCGAAAGAGCGTTCAATAAAGCTGAAGTCGTTATCAATCGTCTTGGGAATGCCCACCACGGCGATCTTCAGATTCCGACGCTCAATCTCCTCTGAGATCGCCAGCGCACCCTTCTGGGTGCCGTCACCGCCGATGGTGAAGAGCATGTTCAGGTTGAGCCGCTCCAGGGAATCAACGATCTCCTCGGTGCGTTCTCCGCCGCCGCGGCCGGAACCAAGGACGGTACCACCGATCTTGTGAATGTCGTCCACCACGTCAGGGTTCAGCTCCATCACCGGCTCGGCCGTCTCGGGAAGGAGGCCGGGATACCCGAAGCGTACGCCGGTTATGCGTTTGACAC
>SKHA01000287.1 GCA_007117185.1 Spirochaeta sp.
CCGGGGCTTGTAATTCAGAAGCACGTTCAGGGTATGAAAGCGGTGGAACGGCGGGTAGTACCAGCGCCCCCGGGGCTCCGACGCGCTGCCCTCCTCGGGGTCTCCGGAAGGGTCCAGGTAGCGGGCGTAAATAAACGAGTAGGCCAGCATGCCGTCCACCACGCGGCTTGTGCGCCGGTCCAGTACCAGATCGAAGCCACCCACGTGGCCGATGCCGTCGGTGTACACCCGGGGCACCTGCACCCGGGAGCCGTCGTCCCTGATCTGATCGATCAGGCTCAGATAGAAGCGGTCGTAGAGGTACTTGTAGTAGCCCTCAATCTTGAAGCGAAGGCCTGCCGGTGCCCTGGCCTCCCACCCGGCGATGACCATGTAGCTCTTGGGCGAGTCCAGCTGGAAATCGTCCGTCGCCAGGTTCTCGTTGATCAGGCTGGCGTCGAAGGGGACCTTGGTGAAGATCCCCGTACCGGCGGTGGCGCTGACCGATTCCAGCCACACCGGCGGCTCAGGGGTCCAGCGCAAGAGCGCCCGGGGACCCAGCGCCGGCCGGGTATTGAGGCTGAACCCCTCGCCAGTCAGATACGCGTGATCCACCCGAACGCCGATATCCAGGGCCAGGCGGCCGGGAATCAGCCCCCACTCGGCGCTGGTGTAGATAAAAGGGTTCAACAACCGGTTGGACGGAGCGCTCTCGTCGATGGAACGCAAAACGCTTTCGACGTCGCCGTTCTCGTTCAATACCGGTGCCCAGATCGAAAGATCGGTGACATACGAATTGAGGGAAAGAAAGCCCCCTGTCCCGGCCTGCAGGATCAGGTCGTCAGAGAGCTGATACTCCAGGTCTGCCCGCAGCTGGATGTGCTGCAGGATGGTGGCGTTGTAGACGCCGTTGGGCTGGTTGATGGAAAAGGACCCGCCGGGGGCCACAAAGGGTCGATACGCCGCGAACTCCGCAGTGTCCTGAACCTCATCAACAAATGCTTCGGAGTAGACACGGGTGCCCCGCTCGGTGAACTCCGCATCCACCACGTTGCGCACGTACTCGTATCCTGCCAGCGCGGTGAGCCCCAGCCGGTCCCCCAGGAGCTGCCGCAGCCCCACCCCGCTCTGGGCGTTGTAGTTCACCCACTTGAAGTCGAAGGTGTTCAGAATCTCCTGAGACGTGTCCACGTCCGGGCTGATCGCGGCGAGGCCGATCCCGTCGGTGCCGACAAAACCGTTGATGAACCATTCGGTGGTTGGCGAGGGCCGACTGAACCAGCGCAGGTACCCCGCGTAAATGTAAGGAACCCGGGAGAAGGTGACTCCCTGATCTTCCAGGAACTGTCCGGTCAGGGCAAATACCAGGTCGTAGTTGGTCAGGCGGGTACCGATGAACAGGCCGGAGTTGGAGCTCACCGGCAGCTGCACATACCCCTCCAGGGTGCTGGTGGACTGGGCAAACTCCCAGCGATACCCGCTCACCGGGTCGATACTGTTGACCTCCATGAGCCCGCTGGTGGCCTGGCCGTAACGCACCGGAAAGATCCCCGCAGAGAGCTTCACCGAGTCGATCACGTGGGGGTTGAAGACGGAGACTCCCCCACCCCAGTGGTAGGGTTACTTCACCACCAGACCGTCCATCACGTGAGTCAGCCCGCCGGGTTCACCCCCGCGCACCGAGAGAAACGACCCGAACCCGCCGTTGTAGCTCACCCCCGGCAGCAGCTTCACCGTGGACATCACGTCCTCTATCACCCCGATCATCGCGCTGGACTTGATGAACTCCCGCTCCACCACGATGGACACCCCCAGCTGGTCGTCGGTGCGACCGATCCTGTCGGCGATGATCACCAGCTCCTCCGCAGTGAGCACCCCCTCGATGGTCATGGTCACCTGGGTTGGGTCGATGAACTGGGTCACCATCGTCCGTGCCGGTTCGTATCCAAAGAGAAAGAGGTCCAGGACAACCCGGGGTGCTCCGGGGTTCACCTCGAGAACGACGCGACCTTCCGCATCGGTGACGGCGGTGGCGCCGCTGCCGGCCTCGCGAACGGTGACGCCCTCTATCGGTACGTCCAGGTCGCGGTCCATCACCCGCAACTCCAGCGAGCGGAGGTTCTGAGCGTCAACACCGCCAGTCCAACCGATCAGGAAAACCAGAGTTGTCAGGATTGTCACCATCGGTCGTTGTTTCACGTCAGCACCTGTTTCCGGAATATACCTATACCAACCGGTCGGTAGTCAATAATGGTCGTCGTAAACCCACGCAACCCGGTATTCACTATGGTATAATGACATATGAACACACGAAACACACACACCGACTTTTCCATTCCTCCTCTCGAGGAAGCGCTGAAGAGGCCGTGTCGGTTTCGGGACATGAAGCTGGCGCTGGAGCCGATGGACAACTACAGCAGCACCCCCGGTGGCCCCAACGACTGCCCCCTGGCGTTCTGGGCGTCCTGGGACCTGAGCGACCGACCCCGCCGTATTGCCCTGCTGGTGGACGACTGCCAGGAGGAGTACCGCCCCTACGCTGGAGCGGTCCTTCCAAAGATCGTGGAGATCGTGAGTGCCTTCAGGGCGGCCCGGTCCCGACACGATGGCGTCTGCATCGCCTGGAGCGCCTGGAGTCGTGCCTTCGACGACGGCATCTCCAACGCGATGGACCGCTGGTACGGTCCCCGGGGTCTGCGCCCGGAAAACCCGGAGAACGCTGCGTACGTCTTTACCGGCTCCGAAGGGATTAAACCTCTGGCGGAGATCGCTCCTACCGAGAAGGAGGTTGCCGACGGCTGGTTCTACCTGGGCAAACACCTGGACATGTTCTGGACGTTCAACGACGACGGCACCTCTTATCTGGA
>SKHA01000158.1 GCA_007117185.1 Spirochaeta sp.
CCAGCCCGGCGGCATCCGGCACCGGAGCGGGAGACGAAGAGAAGTTGATTACGATGGTCATCGTGTGCTCCCCCACGCCGCTTCCGCCGCGCTGAAAGACGATCACCGGTGAGTTTTGCCCCGCCAGGTCTGCCAACCCGGGAAAGGTACACGATCCACTGGTGAGGGGCTGGTGCTGGCGGCGCAGCGCGAGAAGGTCACGGTATGCCCCGAGGACGCTCGGCTCCCGGGCCTCCGCAGCTGCCCGCTGTGCCGCTACGTTCCACTCCCGGTAATCCGGGTTTACCGGGAACCAGGGCGCGCCGGTGCCGCCCCCCGCCTCACTGAACCCCGCCGCCGGGCCGGTGGTCCACTGCATGGGCGTGCGGGCGTTGTCCCGGGCCTGCACCCGCACCCGGGCAAACGCCTCTTCCGGGGGAACGCCCGCCTCCAGAAGCGCCTGGTAGGCGTTGCGGCTCTCCACGTCCTGCAACTCCTCCGGTGATTCCAGAGGAAAAATTGCCATAGCGATCTCGTCTCCCTGGTAGACGATGGGGGTGCCCCGCAGGAGGGTGAAGAGGGCGGCGCAGGCGATGGCGGAGTCCCGGCGGAAGTGCCGGTCGTCCCCGAAACGCGATACCACCCGGGGCTGGTCATGGTTGCCCGCGTAGAGGGAGGGCCAGCTGCTCCCGGAGAGCGCCTGCTGCTGCTCCGCCAGGATTTGTGCCAGATCCTGTGGAGCGAAGGGTACCGGGTTCCACCGGCTCCCGTGGCTGTGGTCTACCTGTACGTGCTCAAAGCTGATCACCATATCCAGGGCGCGGTGTTCCCGGGCGGTCCAGGAGCGCAGGGATTCCGGAGTGGTCCCGGGGGTCTCCCCTACCAGCAGGGTGACATCGGGATCCCGCAGGGAGCGCCGGAACTCCTGAATCCACCGCAGGGCGTCGGGACCGTCGATAAAATACCCCCGGGGGGTGCCGCCATCAGGGATGGACGGGTACCCCGGCGACTTGGAAATGAGGTTGATCACGTCCATGCGGAACCCGTCCACCTGGCGGTCCAGCCAGAAATTGGCGATCTCCGCCATCTCCCGGCGCACCTCCCGGTTGGTCCAGTTCAGGTCCGCCTGCTCCGGAGCAAAGAGGTTGAGGTAGTACTGCCCCCGCTCAGCACACCACGTCCAGGCGGGTATGGAGAAGAAGCTCCACCAGTTGTTGGGCGGGCCACCCCCGGGCGCCGGGTCCTGCCAGTGGTAGAAATCACCATACGGTCCGTGGGGGTCATCCCGGGAGGCGGCAAACCAGCGATGCTCCGTGCTGGAATGGTTGAGCACCAGGTCCAGGAGCACCCGGATCCCCCGGCGATGGGCGGCGGCGATCAGCTCGTCCATGTCCGCCAGAGTGCCGAAGAGAGGATCGATATCGCGGTAGTCGCTGATGTCGTACCCGTTGTCCACCTGGGGAGAGCGAAATACCGGCCCCATCCACAGCGCCTCCACTCCCAGCCACGCCAGGTGGTCCAGCTTTTCCGTGATGCCCCGCAGGTCGCCAAACCCGTCACCGTTGCTGTCGGCGAAACTGCGGGGGTAGATGTGGTAGATCGCCCCTCCCTGCTGCCACCACGGCGCAGGGTGTTCAGGGTGTTCCGGCAGTGCGGGGTTGGGGTGGTACATACGAGAGACTATACAGCGACGACGCTTCCGTGACAGCCAGCATAGCCGACGGTGTCCGACACCGTGATTACACTTACCGGCATAAACGCCTCAAAGGACACGCGGTGGCGCCAGCGGTTCGAGAATCCCGATCCTCCAGATCCATGATGCAGTTCCTGCAACGGCGTGTGAAACGCCGGGGACATCAACTCAATTTCCCGGCGCGCGCCAAAGGGATACCACACCAAGAATTTCATTGAGCCTCCTCTCGGCAGCGTTGCGGTCCAGACCGAAGAAGGGCGAGACGGACAGGACGATGTCGACACTGAGGCGATTGTCCGCTTCAGAGATATCGAGAGACAGCCCGGAGCCGATCGGGTCAGGGTTTATGTCGTACGCCGGGGAAAGGCGCCAGCTCTGGCCGGCAAGCAGTAAACCGTGATTGCGGAGGTGGTCGTCACAGTTGTGTACGGCAACATGAAACACCACTCGTGACCAGAGTTCCGCCAGGTCATCGCCGAGGCGAAGTGCAACCGGCGGTTCTCAGGTGTGCGATCAACGCGTTTTGCCAGAAAGGTGGTGCCCGATTCCGAGAGCTTCTATATCCGTGCAGGAGGAACAGAAATGCCTGCTTCCCCGGCGAGCTGGTGGATCAGATACTCCCACAGCCCCACGCCAACGGTGTCGTTCCGGGAAGGAAACGTGGCGATCCACAGAGCGCCGGTGCCGCCGAGTGATGATCCCGGTGCCAGAATTACATCGAGCCATGCACAGTCGTCCTCTCCGAGAGCCGGCCTGTCGGGCTGCACGGCGAGCGACCACGACGCACCGATGAAACAGCCCATTGCCCCACACCGGAAACCTGATGGGGATATCGCGTGTCGTTGACAACGCATAATACGTACTACATAATGTAGTACATGGAGGCGAGTGGTACGTGAAAACAGTCAGCGTCCGGAATCTGCAGCACCTGCTCGGCAGTTACCTCGACGAAGTTGAGCGGGGAGAGACGATCATCGTACGACGTCGCGATAAGGCGATCGCCCGGATCGTAGCGATACCCCCGGAGCAGCCATCGCCGTGGCCGGATCTGGAAGCACGCGTTCAGGCTCTGTATCCCGATGGTGTTGTCTCACCTTCGGCGAGCGACGTGCTGTATGAAGACCGCGGCTGATTCTTCCAACTCCGCCGTGTCCGGCTACG
>SKHA01000308.1 GCA_007117185.1 Spirochaeta sp.
ATCAGCGGGTGCGGATCATGATTTCCCGCCAGCGGGCGAGATACTCCGTCCGATTCGCACTGGCCTCGTCTATGGGATAGTCGATGACGTTCAGCTGATCAACCTGGGTCATCGCCGGGTCCAGCTCGACGTTGCGGTGGGTGGGGCGGCGCCCGAAGAAATTCCGTGCCAGAGCTTCCTGCTGCTCCTGCTCAAGGACGAAGTCCGCAAAGAGCTGGGCGTTGGTGGGGTTGGGGCTGTTGCGAATGAGAAACAGTCCTCCCGGCAGCAGGGCAACCCCGTCTTCAGGATAAACGATCCCAACGTTGCCCGAGGGAACCCAGCGAAACGCCCCCTCTTCGTAGGCGATCCCGAGGGGATTTTCACCCTGTCCCACCTGGGTGAACGGCGCGCTGGAGCTCTCGGCGATGATCTGGTTTCGTGCCAGCGCCTCAACCAGGTCCCAACCGCCGATCTGCAGCCAGGTGACCATCGCAGCGTAGGAAGAACTGGAAGCGGCCGGGTTGGCGTGGACAATACGTCCCTGCCACTTGGGATCGGTCAGGTCGGACCATCGACGGGGCACCTCGTTTTCCGGTACCAGGTCCTTGTTGTAGATGATAACCATGGTGAACGCGTCAAAGGGGGCGTTGTAGCCGGCAGGGTCATGAAACGCCGGTGAAATTTCGTTCAGTGCCGCAGAATCGTAGGGCAGAAAGAGCTCCGGAGCCGAGCTTCCGGTGTGGGATCCGCCTCCCCACATGATATCACCCTGGGGACGTCCGCGCTCCGCCTGCACCCGGGACAACAACTCACCGGTACCACCGGTTATGAGTTCCACGTCGATATTGCCGTAGCGTTCCTTGAACGCGTTGACGTAGAAATCGACCATCTCAGTGGGGTGGGACGCGTAGATCACCAGGTTGCGCTCCCGACCGCTTTCGTCTGTCGCGCTTTCACGGGCACCGGACGCAAAAAGGGTACCGGCGACAACCAGGGCACCTAACAGCGCCAGCAGAATAATTCGTCGCATATCAAACCTCCTGTAGGACCTCCTGTAGGAAAACATGAGTAGTATGGTGCGGTCACTTTCGCCGGGGCGCAAGGAACAATCAGGTAACAATTTGTTACCGGGGTGCTAGGGGGCCAGAAAGTAGCCCATGCCCCGGCGGTTCAGGATGAACCGGGGCGAATGGGGATCAGGTTCGATCTTGTGGCGCAGGCGGCGGATGTTCACCTTGACCATCTCCGGTCCGCCGAGACGGTCGGGATGTTTCCACACATGAATGAGGATTGTGTCGATATCCACCGGGCGTCCGGGGGTGCGCGCCAGAAGTCGCAGGATCCGTATCTCTGTAGGGGTCAGGTTGATCTCTTCGTCATCCCGCTTTACAACTCCCCGGGCGGTGTCGATCTCCAAGCCACTGGTCCGGATCATCTCGGCTTCGCCGGAAAGATCCACCCGGGCGCCGCGGTCAATCAGCTTCTGAGCACGAAGCAACAGCTCCCGATGGTTGAACGGCTTGGTCACGTAGTCATCAGCACCTTCCTCCAGCCCCTCAACCACATCGTCGTCGTGATCGTGTGAACTTACGACAATTACCGGGATACTGTCGGCGTGCAGCGCTCGGCAGACGTCGAGTCCGCTGATTCCGGGTAGACCGATATCCAGGATGACCAGGTCAGGGTGCCAGTTCTGCGCTGTCGTCAGGGCGGCTTCACCGGAAGCAGCTGCGCGAACTTCAAACCCTGCCTCTTCAAAGATGTACTGGAGCAGTCTGACGATCGCCTGTTCGTCGTCGACCAGCAGTACCCGCTGTGGTACTGAATGATTCATATGCTATTCCCGGTTTGTTAAAGGGAGGGTGAAGGAGACCATCGTTCCCAAACCCGCAGCGGTGGTCACGTAGACCTTGCCGCCGTGACGCTCCACAACGTTACGGACGATAGCCAGCCCCAGTCCGGTCCCCTCATGGGATCTCGCCGAATCCGGCTCCTCCTGGTAGAATTCCTCAAAGAGTCGTTCCCGTCCGGTGTTAACCAGTCCGTGGCCGTTGTCACTCACCGTCACCGCGACGCACTCGTCGTGATCGGTCACCGATACCACGATGGTACCCCTCTCCCCGGCGTGCTTGGCCGCGTTGTGCACCAGGTTGGTGAGGACATGGTGTATCCACGTCTCATTACCGGTGGGGCGCGTCAGTAAAGAAGGAACGATCGTCTGCATTGTCTGATGACGTTCTTCCAACAGCGGCTGCATCGCCGTGCGTACCCGGCGGATGATGCGGCGCAGATCCAGCGGGCGGCTGTCCACGGGCATCCACGCCCGGTCCACCTTGATCTCCGCCAGAATACTCTCGACGAAACGGACCATCTCTGCGGTGGTCCCGCTCATCGAATCGAGAAACTCCCGCTATCGCTCCGTGAGTGGACCGGTGCCCTCCTCAAGGAGCAGCGCAGTGGTGGTCTGCATAACCGTAAGAGGTGTTCTCAGTTCATGAGCGATCGTTGAGAGGATACGGTTGCGTTCGTCCAACTTGTCCTGCAACTCCCGAACCCGCCGGGGAGATCCCAGTATGGACTGGATTCGCGCAGCGATCCGTCGAAACACCTGCCGGTTCCCCACCGATACTGGCAGCTCAATCATAGCTGCGATCCTACCACAGTAACCGTGCTTGCAAGAACACCAGCCTTTGCGTATGGTGCTGCCATGGTCACACGAGAAGAACTTACCCGTGCCGCTACCGAGGCGGCAGAGCGCGCCCTGGCGTCATTCCGAAATTTGACAATCGAGAAGATTCACTACAAGACTGACGTCGATCTGGTGACGGATATCGACC
>SKHA01000092.1 GCA_007117185.1 Spirochaeta sp.
CCGGCAATGACCTCCCGGGTGCCGTCACGCCCTACCACCGTTACCGTGGTGATTCCGACGCCCGAATCGGGGTACACATCTCCCCTGCTCCGATGCCGGTAGGTAACGGGAACAGCTCCCAGAAAGAGCGAGGATATCTCCCTGTTCCGGTCAAAAAGGTCGTCCGGGAGGCACGGGTCCAAGACCAGCTGCAGCTGCTGCCGGTGATAGCGGAAGGGCCGTCTGCCCCACAGGCACAGCTGGAGAATACTGATGAACTCTGCGGTGGATCCGGAGAGCCGGGCCACAAATCCACGGCCGTGCAGGGTGGTGTCGGGGTGCAGGCTGGAGACGATGAAGCTCGAGTTCTCCAGGGGACTTCGTCCGTACACCTCCGGGTCCATAAAGGGAACCAGCATCGTCCGCGCCAGTTGCCAGAACTCGGCGTACAAACCGCCATGAAGCAGCGCCAGAAGATACTTGTACTGCATGTGCATCCAGATCGATCCATTTTCCAGCCACCCCGGGGTAAACGCCCGGGCGCGTCCGATCTCGTGGGAGAGGGAGTCCAGAGACGCGTTGACCCGCAGCATGGAGAGCGTGCGGTCATACAGTTCGCTCTCCATCACCTGGCGGTGCAGCGCCCTCCTTGCGGGGAGATCCGGCAGCAGCGGCAGGGCCCGGGCAAATCCTTCCAGGAACAGCGGCAGCGCTTCGAACGAGAAGTCCGGTACGGTCCCACTCAGTATATGGGCATCCGGGTTCACCGGCTGGACAAGGAGGTAACACGGCAGGGCCCCGCCGTTCTTTTGCTGCGCCAGCTCAAGACCGGCCAGCACGTCCCCCTCCATCGCCTCGAGAACGGTCCGCAGTTGGGCGCTCTCCATGAGGCACCTCTCCCCGCTGAACCCGCCGGCGGTTTTCTCGCGGTATTCTTCCCGGTGCCGGGCCATGCGGTCCCACCGCAGGTGCAGCCCCCGGTCACCCCCCTCGGGAGGGTTAATCAGATCGGGAATTGCGGTATAGAGGTCGCAGATCTCCTCGGCCAGCGAGACAACTGTCGGCCCGGCGGGGTGCAGCGCCAGCGTCAGCAGCAGGCGGATCAGCCGCAGCAGTTCCCACGACTCCGGCAGGGACGAACCGAGGATCCCGGGCAGACCGTTGAGCGCGTCGTACCAGCCGGGCTTTCCCGCTTCCATCTCCATCCCGATCCCGAAGGCGTCCCGGCCGAGAAACTTCAGCGCCGCCACCCCCAGAAGCTTTTCGCCCAGCGTTGCCAGGTAGACCGCACCGCGGGAATCCACCATCCAGCACGACGCAGGCAGCGTCTCCGGCTCTGCCACGGAAACGTACTGTCTGATCCCGGCGGTTGTGACCTGCCACTTTTTCTCCCGCGGAAGGACCCGGTGGCCGCTGGTATAGTAAGGATACTCCCTGGCCGCCCAGAACAACTCCTCTGTCCCCTCGGGGAAGATAGCGTGGTAGTTTTCGATCAGGTCGTTGTTGTAGGTCCAGTGGTCGATCCAGAACCCCTCGCCGTGAAGGGCGTTGTACTCAACCTCGGATACGTCGAGGATCCTGCCGAACACCTCGGTAAGCTCGGAGGCGTTGTCCGGCCCGATATCGCTGCGCAGGGCCGCGTAGAGCGAGCCGGGGGAGTAAGAGCCGGCGGAGACAACGCCGTGAGCCTCAGGCAGGGAGGCCCAGGAAAACCCGGCGGCGAGATCAGGGTCAGGGACGCGGTCAGGGTCGGGCAGTCGGAAGCTCCGCCCCTGCACCACCAGGGGGTTGTACCCGTCGGTCTGGATGAGGCTGACAAACTCACGGATATGCTCCTTGCCGGATTCGGGGACGAAGAAGATATCCGACCGGCGGTTCTGGTTCACGTCGCGGTAGTTACCCCACCCCTGGGAGTAGTACTCCGGCGGGATGACAAACCAGTTGTAATCCCGTTCCAGGTCGCCGTGTTTGCGGGAAAAGACGGGGATGCAGGTACCCCCCTCCATATGCGGAAAGCCACCCCGGAGCACATTATCCAGAAAGTTCTGCTCGCAATACCCGTCGAAGAGGGGGTTGGCGGTACGGACCCGGCAGTTGGCGACGATTTTCTCGATAACCTGCCGCCCTTCGTCCTGCAACACGGCGCTATTAGTTTCGTCTCGAAACCAACTCAGGAAATCGATCAGCGTGTCCTCGGGGGCGGCACCACCGTATAGCTCAGTGAGGGTGTACGAGCGGTCCGGAGCCAGAGAGACCGCGTCACCGAAGAACGCGCAGTGCTGCTTACCATCCCGAATCTGATCGTCGTAGCGCAGTCCCTGCAGCCCGGTCTCGGAAAAATATCGCGGGACGGAAAAAAACTGCTGCGGTGGAAAGAGAATGTCCGGGTCGTAGATCGGCTGCATCCCCGAGAGTGTCTCGCCCTCGCGGCGCAGCCCCACGGCAAAGTTGTTCGTCTTTTGTTCTTCCACCGCCGCCGAGTCCTGCATACTCGCTCCCACCCGGTAGAGCACTCCCAGATCTTCCAGGGGTACCGCTTTCATCCACCCCTGAGCGGTAGTCAGGATTGTGGACAACCCCTTGTAGTCAACGCCTGCAGGAACGAGAAAGGGCAATCCATCGATGAACTCGAACTGGATCTCCCTCCCACCGGTGTTGGTGAACGTAAGTTCCCGCACCAGCGCTGCCACGGGCGCCTCCGCCAGGGTCCGGTAATGGATCTCCACGCGCACTCCCAACCGGGGGTTTTCATCGACGATAACCAGTTCATCCGTGGCCACGCGAAACTCGCTCTTCCCGCCGTCCCTCCCGGAAAGGTCTCCCTGAAAGGGCTCCC
>SKHA01000017.1 GCA_007117185.1 Spirochaeta sp.
GGATTCCCCAGCAAAGTCTTCACGATCGCGGGGTGGAGCGGGGGTTCTGGAATGCTGCGGTTCCCTCAACGTGCGTGGTGCCCTTGCAGCAGCACCGGGGCAGCCTGGTCAAGCCGGTGGTGCAGGTTGGTGATATCGTTCGGGAAGGAATGATCGTCGCCGACGGTAACGGCCGGCTGGCGATCCCCGTCCACGCCCCGATTCCCGGCAGAGTGACCTCCATCGGTCCGATTCGCCTGTTTGACAACACCGAGTCTCTGGGAATTCAGATCGAACTGGCCGGTGAGTTTGACCGTCTGGGCAAGAAACGCAGCCGCCGCGACTGGAGCACCCTTGAGGCTGAGGAAGTCCGTCTCATCGTCCGGGAGGCCGGTGTTGTGGCGGGCAGCCGCTGGCCCGTGCCGGTCCATGAGTACCTCAACGTGCGTACCCCCGTCGCATCTACCGCTCTTGTTCTGGATCTTGCCGAAACCGAACCGTGGCTCACAGCGGATTACGAGCTGGTGCGGGCGGTTCCCGAGGAGATTGCCGAGGGGTTGCAGGTGATCCTGAAGATGACCGGTATCGAGGAGCTGCACGTGGTGACAGCTCACTCGTTTCGCGACGCCGCCGGTCTTCTTCGACGAGCCCTGGGGAAAGCGGCGCGATTCCACAGGGTGGACAACCACTTTCCGGCAAACCTGGAGTCCCACTTGCGAAGAGTTGTTTTCTCCCGACACGACGCTGCCCGGGCTGATCGGATTCTCCATCGTCTGAGCCCCGACGCCGTTCACAGCGTGTATGAGGCGGTGGTTCTGGGTAAAGCGCAGCTGGATCGGGTTGTCTGTGTTGCCGGAGGTGCCGTGGCCCGGCCGGCGCACCTCCGTGTCCGCTACGGGACGTCGGTGGCGGACGTCCTGGCAGAATGCGGTGGCCTGACCACCGACCCCGCCAGGATCGTCGCGGGGGGGCCGTTCACCGGGATGACTGTCCAGAACATTCTGGCGCCGATCTACAAGACCACACCGGCAATCCTTGCGCTGACTGCAGCGGAGACCGCCGAGGCGCCGGAGCGCCCGTGCATCGGTTGTGGCGCCTGCACCCGGGCGTGTCCTGTCTCGATAGACCCACGGATGCTGCATGAACTGGTGCGGAACCAGCGATTTGACGACGCCGCTGCGGCGGGGGTGAACCAGTGTGTCGAGTGCGGCATCTGCTCTCATGTCTGCCCCTCCCGGATCCCCCTGGTGCAGCTGATGCGGGAGGGAAAACGCGGGAAGGACCACAAACCATGAGCTCGGTAATGCTGCGCGAGGACATCGCTTTTCCCCATATGTTCCGGCGAATGACCACCCGCGGTCTGTATCTCCGTCTCGGCGCTGCCCTGTTGATTCCAGTCACCGTGGCGATGGTGCGCTACGGACCGCAGCAGGCATGGGTGCTTCTGTCGGTCCTGGCCGGGGTTGTTGCTGCGGATCTGGTGTCCATTATCCTCGGTGGAGCGCCCATTCACGAACGATCGCTGGTGACGGGATTAGCCCTGGTGGCGCTGCTGCCGGTGGGAGTCGATCCGTATGCAGCAGCCCTGACCGCGCTGGTCGCGGTGCTCTTCGGGGCGCTGCTCCTGGGTGGCAGTGGTCAGATGTGGATTCATCCCGCTGCGCTGGGGGTTCTGGTGGTGGGGGTGGTTGTTCCCGTAGCGGAGCTTCCTCCCGAGGGCATTGTCCCCCTGCTGGACAGCCGGGTGGATCTGTGGGCACCACGGGTAAGTCAATGGCTCTTTGAGCCACTGGGTGTGCGGGTGCCCTCTGATGCCTGGGATCTGATCCTGGGGATGGGGCCTTTTCAGGGCGGCGCCCTGACCACCGGGCTCCTGCTCCCCATTCTCCTGGGCGCGGTGATCGTCTACGGTGAAGATCTGGTGCCTCCGGCGCTTCCCCTCGTGATGGTGCTGGTGTTTGTGGGAACTGTGGAACTGCTTGGGGCGTCTCCGGTAGAAGCGGTACTCCTCTCGGAGTTCCCCCTGGTGGTGGCGTTTCTTGCTGCGGAGCCGGGAGCACGCCCGGTAACTCGAGCGGGTCTGATTCTCTTCGGGATGACCGCCGGGTTCCTCATGGCCCTGTTCTGGACGTTTCCCGGAGTGGGCAACCCTGTCCTGCTGGGGTACGTTCTGGCGTCCCTTTTGATTCCGGCGCTGGACATGATCAGTCTGGAGGGACGATGGGCGAGCGAATAAGCCGTTTCGTGAGGCTGGTGCTGATACTGCTGGTGTGTGTCCTTCTGGTACTGCTGGCGGGATATCTCCTTCCGACGGCTCCTGTGTCCGGTGGGGGCCTCTGATGGCTGCTGTTCTGCGGGGTATCACTGAGCGCAACCCGATCTGGATGATTCCCCTGGCTCTTCCCCTGGCGCTGCACGCCAGCCAGGGGACGGAGCTGGCAGTGGTGTTCAGTATCGCCGTGTCGGTGGTGATCCTGGTGTCGGTGGCAGTCACCGCCGGGATCGAGCGGTGGGTGCCCCAGGATTACGTGCTGGTCACCCTTGTGGTGGTCGCCGCCACCGTAGTCACCGTGGTGGAGCTGGTCCTCGGGGTTCTGGGGGTTCCCCTCTCGAGACTGTCCACATACCTCCTGCGATCCGTCGCTGTATGCGGTCTTCTGGTCCACCCCGGCGCGATCGGGCGTCGGCGAGAGCCCTTCACCCCGCGAATGGTCCGGG
The DNA here is from genome assembly GCA_007117185.1 of Spirochaeta sp. Taxonomy (GTDB): domain Bacteria; phylum Spirochaetota; class Spirochaetia; order DSM-27196; family Alkalispirochaetaceae; genus Alkalispirochaeta. Next base: position 2,698 of record SKHA01000017.1, read on the forward strand.
TGATGGGGTTGGCCCTGGGGTTCGTTCTCGGTCTGGCGCTGCTGACAGCGGGGCGGCAGCTGTTGCGGGCGGCCGGCGTTTCGACGTATCAGTCCGTTGCTGTGGGGTTGTTTCTCCTGGCTCTGGGCCGAATCGTGATCAATGCGATCAGGGTTTCCAGGGGTCGACGGAGGAGCTCATGAGCGGTTTTGCCCTTCTGATCACCCTTCTGGTGGGCCAGAACATCGTCCTGGTGAACTACCTTGCCCCCTGGGCGTTCTTTTCCCGATTGCAGTCCCCGCGGCAGTCGTTGCACTTCTCCCTGCTCATAACCGGAGCGACTGTCTGGGTTGCCGTTCTCTTTGCCCTGGTATTTCCCTACGTTTTGGAGCCGCTGAACGTGGTTCACGCTGCAACGATTGCTCTGGTAATCGTCCAGGTGCTCTCGTTCCTGCTCTGGCGCCGGGTGGGGCAGTACGTTCTTCCCTACCACTGGGGGCTGGTTAACCGCCTTGCCCTGGTCTCGTTCCTGAATGTGACTGTCTTCGTTGTCTCCATGGCCCTTGCCCTGGCAGAAGTTCCCTTGTGGCAGGTTCCGCTGGGGGCGCTCTTTGCCGGCGTCGGTATGCTGGCGGTGATGGTACCGGTGGCGGCGACGCGGAACCGGATGGAGTTGGGGGGCGGGTCCGCTGTTCTGGACGGGGCGGTGGTTGCTCTGCTGGCAACTGCCGTCTTCGCCCTGCTTGCCGGCTACATCGCCGGTGCCGTGGAAGGGTTGATCCTGCCCCTTTTCTGATAATCCCTTGCACCGGTTCGGTCCAGCAGGTAGACTCACAACGGTCTCATGAAACCACTACACCTCGTGCTGGGGGCGCACAACAGTCGGATTCTCAACCTTGCTGACGTCGAGCAGGAACGGCAGTACGAGGACACATTCAAGCCACTTCTCAAGCTTCTCTATAACCGTCGGGACATGAAGATCACCCTGTATTACTCCGGGGTCATGATGGAATGGCTGGAGAAACACCACTCGGAATACGTGGATGTCCTGGTGGAGATGGTGAAGCGACGGCAGGTGGAACTGCTCGGCGGGGCGTTCTACGAGCCGGTTCTCGGTTTTGTTCCCAAGACGGATCGGCTTGGGCAGATAGAGAGAATGACCACCCACATCCGCCAGCGTTTCGGCCGCCGACCCCGGGGCGCGTGGATGCCGGAGAACATGTGGGATCCCCGCGTTGCCGCCAGTTTCAACGCCGGTGGTCTGGAGTACCTGCTGTTGCAGGATTCGGCGGCCCCCTTTCTGCAGGACCGGGAGATCCCGGGGCCCCTTGTCACCGAGGATCAGGGCAAGATCCTTGTTGTGGTGCCCGTTTCGATGCACTTCTGCAGTGCCATGTTCACCACTCCCCCGGCGCGGGTTCTGACAGAGCTGCGGGAGCTGCGGGAGCGGTTTTCCCCGGAAGCTGATGTGACGGTGACGATCTTTTTTGACGGTACGTTCGGTAATCTGCCGGCGGAGCGGGCGGAGCATGCGGTGACGTGGCTCCAGGAGTTTCTCGATATGCTCTCCGCCCAGGGCGGGTGGGTTGAGACGCTGCACCCCGGGCGGGCAGTGCAGCGCTACCGCCGGGAGGGGCGTCGCTACGCCGCGGTGAGTTCCTACGCGGCGCTGATGGATTGGGCCGGTGCAGGGACGTTTGCCGGCAGCGACGAGGAGCACAGCCGGTGCTCCTTCCGTTCGGTGATGGAGTCGTACCCCGAGAGCTCCCGTCTGTACGCGCGGATGCACCACACCCACGTGCTGGTCAATCAGATTCGCGGCGACAAGTATCGCAAGCAGAACGCCCGGGAAGAGCTGTGGCAGGGGCAGATGCACTACCCGTACTGGCCGAACAGGGCCGGGGGCGTCTACAACGCCGGCCTGCGCAAAGCGGCCTACGCGGCGCTCATCGAGGCGGAGAAGGCCACGCGAGAGCGGGGAATCTTCATCTCCGCGATCTCGCGGGTTGACGTTGACCTGGATGGTCGGGAAGAGATCCTGTTTCAGGGAAACGAGATCAACGCCTACATGCACCGCCGGGGAGCGCATCTCTTTGAACTGGACTACCTACCGCGCAACTGGAATTATCTGGACACCTTCCAGCGCCGGCGTGAGCCGTTTCACGACGACGCGACCCGGTCCGCCGGGTACGATACCTGGCCTCGGGCGGCGTTTGTGGACCATCTGATGACGTCAGACCAGACGATGGAGGATTTTGTACGGGGTGATCGCAACCAGATCTGCGATATATCCAGCCTGGAATACGAGATCCGCTCGATGGACAAGGATCACCACACCGTTGTCTTTGTGGGGGTGTGCAGCATTCCCGAGTCGCTGGTGCAACTGGCGATTCACAAGACCTACCGTTTTCAAAAAGGGCGCATCGACGTTGAATACCACCTGGCCAACACCGGGATGGGACCCCTGGACGGGATGTTTGCGGTGGAGCTCAATATGTCCTTTCACTCGCTGGATGTCTCCAGTCTGCGGCTCAACGCCCGGCAGGGTCGGCAGCGAACGGAGCTGACGCCGGATCGAACGGAGCTGGACGGGGTTTCTGACCTGCAATTTCTGGATCTGCACAACAACGTGACCATACAGGTCAGTCCCTCGGAGCGGCCGTTGCTGTGGAGTTTTCCGGTGGAAGCAGTGGGCATGCTGGGCCAGGGGCTGCACTGGTTCTACCAGTCCAACTGTACCGTCTTTCGCTGGCCGTTGCAGCTTGAACCCGCTGGAGAGAGCAGTTTCACCATCTCAGTGAAGCTGGACAAGTCGCGCTAGCGGCTCCGCGATAGCGGCTCTAGGAGTTGAACGGCGTCAGGAGAATACCGTCAATCCAGGGTCTGGTAGTCTCATAGAGGGAACCCCGGGAGGCCAACAGCAGCTCCATGAACGCTTCGCGGGGCTGCCCGGAAAAGTACAGCGCCTGACCGCGGTAGAAACGGACTCTTCGACTGAACTCGGGGCTCAACGGGAGAGCGAGCAGGTTTTCCAGGAGTTCAGCTGAACGCCGGTACTCACCGGGGATGAAGAACTCGTCCACGATCTGCGCCAGGGTTCGCGCCGCGCCCTCGCCGACCACGGTGCGTTCTTCCGGCAGAACCACCGGGGTGGGCTGGAACGATGGCGGCACCGGGGAGTCCTCTATCAACCGGGTGATAGCCCGTTCAACCGCAGCCCGTACCGGCTGGCCCACACCGCCAAACGGGATCATCTCCGTTGACGCCCGCACCCCGGCCATCGCCGCCGACGGCTGCAGGATGGGCAGTGGCGCGGGGCGGGTGGACGGCGGGGGCAACACCGTGACGGGAATCTCAACCTGCCGGCGCAACGCGATCTGAACCGGTTCGGCCAGGACGTTGTTGCCCGGGTCGATCTCCAGGGTACCCCGTTCGATCAGACGGGAATCAAAAACTCCGTAGTAGTACAGGATTCCCGGGACGGGGTAGTCCACGAAACGGCGGGTGGCGCTGTCCAGTTCCTCAATCAGCGTGGCTCCTGCGATATCCTCAAGGGTCTCGAAGGGCTCGGTACTGCGGTAGATTGCCACGGTCCGGCCGGATCGGGAGGCATCGAAGCGCAGCAGGATCTCGTTCTCCAGGTTCTGCGCGGCGATGTTCTGAATGATCACCGCCAGATCTTCTTCGGTTTCAAAGCGGGTCACCGTGACCGGACGGATCGTCTTGTTGCGGAACGGTACCAGAATGGGAAACACACTTCCCTGTGCATCCTCGGCGAGGACAGCGTAGAAGTAATCTCCCGGCTCCGGCGGGGTATCCAGCCACGTCTCAATGCCGGCGTCGATGCGGGCAACAACCTCGGCGGCAGGAATTGTTTCGGCGGTGATCTCTCCGGTTGATCGCAATACCTGGTAGGTCCCGCCATCCAGGTCCTCCGAGTCCCGCCAGGTGATCCGAACCTGCGGGTCCCTGACAGCCACGCGAAGGCGCGAAACGAAGGGCGCGAAAACGTCCTGGCGATCCGCTTCATCCACCACAGTCTGCGCCGAAAGGAGAGTGGGGAGCGTCACGAGGAGCGCCGTCATGAACAGGCCGGTAAGTCCTTTTCGCATCATTGACTACAGTAATCGGCACAATACGTTGTTGTCCATAGTGGGTAACTGGGATTACAATCCCGTATGAGTTTTTCCTGGACTTTTCTGATCGATATCGGCGTTCTTTCGGTGGGGTTGCTGCTGGCCACGGCGTTGCGGTACCGGATCCGCTTCTTTCAGCGCTACCTGATTCCCAACGCGCTGACAGCAGGGTTTCTGCTGCTGCCGGTCTATAACTACCTGATGCCCCGCTTCGGCCTCTCAGCGGACAACCTGGGAATGCTGGTGTACCATCTTCTGAGCATCTCTTTTATTTCCATGACCCTGCGAAACGTCACCAACAAAGGCGAGAAGAGCCGGGGGCGCATCTTCGCCACCTCCATGGCAACCCTTTTTCCCTGGGGCGCCCAGGCGATCCTGGGGCTGCTGTTTACGCTCCTTCTGATACGCACGGTCATGCCGGATCTCTTTCCGGCTTTCGGGATGCTTCTGCCCCTCGGTTTCGCCCAGGGCCCCGGCCAGGCGTTCGCCATCGGTGAGGGGTGGGCCCGTTTCGGCTTTGAGGGTGCCGGCAGCATCGGTCTCACCTTTGCCGCCACCGGCTTTCTCGCTTCCAGTTTCGGCGGTATCCTGCTGATCAATGTGGGGATCAAGCGGGGCTGGCTGGAGAAGCGCTTCCTCCGCGGGCTGGATACCTCGGCGGTAAAGAGCGGGATCTATCCGTCCCGGAAGCGGCGCCCCGTAGCCGCCGAGATGACCACCGAGAGCGAGGCGATCGACTCCTTCTCCCTCCACGTGGCGCTGGTGATGGCGGTGTATCTGCTCTCGTATCTGTTGCTGCTGGGACTCACCTCGTTGCTCTCCCTGATCGGACCTTTGGGGGAAGACCTGGCGATTAACCTGTGGGGCATCAACTTCGTCTTTTCCGCCCTCACGGCAATTCTGGTCCGGCTGGTGATGAACAAGTCAAAGCTGGACTTCATCGTGGACAACGCCACCCTGACCCGACTTTCAGGGCTGGCGGTGGATCTCATGGTGGTGGCTGCGGTAGCGGCGATCTCCATCGTGGTGGTGCAGGAATACCTTGTGGCGATCGTGGTGCTCTCCCTGCTGGCGGCGTCACTGGCGCTGATCACCATCCCCTGGTTTTGTTCTCGCCTCTTCGTGGATCACTCGTTTCACCGGGCCCTGCTGATTTTCGGGGTCTCCACCGGTACGTTACCCACAGGTCTGGCCCTGCTGCGGGTGATCGATCCGGAGTTCGAAACGCCGGTAGCATCGGACTACATGTACGCTACCGGGCTCACCTTTGTCTTCGCGATTCCCTTTATCCTCTCGATAAACCTGCCGGCCTACGCCGCCACTACCGGGAACATGCTCTTTTTCTGGGCAGGGGTTGGGGTAGCCCTGGCGTACACCCTGGTGGTCACCGTGGCGTTTCTGTTGATTGCCCGCAAGCGCGCTTTTGCCGCGGGACGGCACATCTGGCTGCGGCCGCGGGAGACCTCCTTTACTGAGACTCAGACCCAGGAGTAGAGGCGGGTACGTCCCGGTCTTCCGGGGCGGTGAACGTCGAAAAGGGCTGCGGCAGCAGCTCCCCCAGGGTGACCGTCCTTTTGATCCCGCCATCGTTGGCCAGGTGGATCACCAGTGAGGGCGGACAGAATTCCTGCAGCACCTGCAGGCACAGCGCGCAGGGCACTACCGGCGGCGTTGCATTGCTTACCACCACCAGTGCATCTGCGATGGCACCACCGGTGCGCGCAACCGCGGCGGAAATGGCGTTGCGCTCAGCGCAGATCGTCGCTCCGTAGCTGACGTTTTCAACGTTGCACCCCGAGAGGATCTCACCCGTCCCGGCGATGCGCAGGGCAGCGCCCACGGGGAAGCGGGAGTACGGCGCGTACGCGTGGGCCTGTGCGGCCATCGCCGCGGCAAGCAGTTCCGACAAATCGTCGTTGGTCGTCATGGTATTCTGATTGTAGCGTTCCCGGCGTTCAGACTCAATCTCCCCGTTGTTCCTGCCGAAAGTGTAGTGGGCGACGTATGTACGAGAAACTGACACGCTGGCTGCGCCGGTCGCAGTACGCAAAACCGATGGTTATCCTCATTGCCTTCTTTGTTGTCAGTGCACTCTCGGTGTGGCTGCTGGAGACCCGGGTCAACGACCAGTTTCGTACCTTCGGTGACGGGTTGTGGTGGTCAATCATTACGTCCAGCACCACCGGTTACGGCGACATGGTGCCGGTAACCTTCGTCGGCCGGGTCATGGCGGTGCTGACGATTCTGATCGGTGTCGGTGGTACCAGTCTGCTGTCCGGTGCCCTGGCATCGTGGTTGGTCGACCGGAACACGAAAGCGAGGAGAGGGCTGATGGAGTTCAAGAATCTCAAGGACCACCTTGTGATCTGCGGTTGGAAAAACGACATGAAGAACATTCTTACCGATATTCTTCGGGTGAATCCGACGCTGACTGCGGAGCAGCTGGTGCTCATCTCCAACGTGGATTCCGAAATTGTGGAAGAGCTGAAGGAGAGCGAGGCGCTGAGCGGGCTCAAGTTTGTCCGGGGAGATTATTTCTCCGAACCCGCCCTGCGCCGGGCTGTTGTGGAGCACTGTCGCAAGGCGATGATCCTGGCGGACACCCTGGAGAGTAAAGCGATCAGTGAAGTTGACTCCAAGACGGTGATGACGGTGATCACTCTCAAGTCTATAAGCAGGGATATCTACGTCACCGCGGAGGTGCTGGATAAGAAGTACGAGAGCTATCTGCGTCATGCAATGTGCGACGAGATCATGTTCAGTCGCGATCTGGGGCGGCAGATGCTGGCCAACACCAGCGCCACCAACGGGATGAGTCATATCATTCATGACCTCCTGAATCAGTCTGACGGCTCCTGCAGGCTCACCACGATGGGGCTGGATCAGGAGACGATCACCAGGACCTGGGCAGACCTGAAACAGTCGATGCAGACCGGGACGATCGTGCTGCTGGGGGTTCTGGAGAACACCGGCAGCCCCAACCGCATGAAGGTGGAAGCGCTGCGGGAAGCGCAGAAGACCGCCGATGTCTCCACGCTGATCAGCAACCTGCAGAAGGTGAAGGGGCTGGAGGTAAACCGGCCGATCTTTCTGCCCCCGGACGACTACGTGATCCAGCCCTACAGCCAGGCGATCGTTCTGGAGCGGCTATGAGCCGGGTTGGCGAGCATGCGCCGGAGCAGGCCCAGGAGATTCTGGCCAAACTCAAGCAGATTCCCATCTTTCAGGAGATCGCTGAGAACGAGGATCATCTGCAGCGGTTGCTGCAGATATGCCGCCTGAAGAAGGTTCGCCGCGGCGAGATGATCATCAAAGAGGGCGAAGTGGGCGACGAGATGTTCATCGTCTACTCCGGGGCGGTGGAGATCAAGAAAGAGACCCGCGCCGGTGACTCCTATACCGTGGTGATCCTCAAGGCAGAGTACAACGTCTTCTTTGGCGAGCTGGCGCTGGTGGACGACGACAAGCGATCAGCCACGGTAGTTGCCACGGAGAACTCCGAGTTCCTGGTGATCACCAAGGAGGACTTTGTCCGTCTTGGTGACCAGTTTCCCCAGATCGGGCTTCCGGTGACCCGGGCGATCGCCAAGATTCTGGCGGGACGTCTGCGCAAGACCACCGTGGACATGCTGACCATCTTTGACGCGCTGGTAGCCGAGATTCACAGCTGAGGGGGCGCGCCCGGCACCGGCGCATCCCGCACCGCACCGCATACCGAGAGCCCCGCA
>SKHA01000175.1 GCA_007117185.1 Spirochaeta sp.
CGTCCCGGCACGGACAGAGGTAGTAGCCGTGGCGGTTGGCGTTTTCCGTAAGCCCTTCAGCTATGACGCGGACAAACTCCTTCTCCGGGTTGGGTACCCATCCGTTTCGCGCTGCTGCCTTGGCGATGAACATCTCTGTCTGTTCAACTGTGCGTGTCTTCTTTGCTTTTTCTGCCATAACCGAAAATCAGAGGTCCAGCGCCCGTGCCCAGACCGACTCGGTGAATCCGGAAAACGCGCGCTGATCATCCACAACCAGGATGGGAAAGACGACGATGTTGTCGAACCGCTCGGCGAGCTCACGTTTCACCGACCGTTTGGTCTCTACGTCGATCCTGTCCAGGTGGGCGTATCGAAACGTCACGTCAGCACCCTTGAGGTAGTCAATCGCCCGGCGACAGAAAGCGCAGGTTGAGAGAGAATAGACCACTACGTCGTGATCCTGCCGGGAGCCATCTACCGTTTCAAAAGTCACTTTGTCTGTTGCTCGTTCCACGCTCTCCAGTGTAGTGCTTTTATTTCAGGGGTTCAAGGGAAAAAAGCGGAGTGGGCGGTTACAACGATTGTACCATCACACAGCGCCATCCGGTGCGGTACGTCTCGTACCCCGGGGACTGTGCCCACCCCGCCAGGACAGCCTTTCCGCCAATGGTCACCTGGCCGTGGCCACCGGCACCCTCCCCGGTGGTGCGTCGGCTGAGCCCCTCCGGAAGGCGGTCCTGCAGCGGCGCCCCGTCACTGGCAATCAGCACTGCGCCGCTGTCGTCCACGATATACCCTGCCAGGGGACGGTCGAGGCCCTCAGTTGTGGTGATCGTCTCAACGGCGCGATTGACTGCGGTGCGACCCAACTCCTCCCAGCGAAAGAGGATTCCCAGCACCCCCATAACGGCGCCGCGGACATCACCGCCACGGCGAACGGTGGTGGAGTAGGCCAGTACCGGTTGTTTATCCACCAGGGCGGACAGGTGCACTCCCTGCTCGGCAAAGTCGTCGCCGCTGGTCGTCGCCAGTCCGTCCCGGAACCAGGGCTCCCGGGAGACGTCCTTGCCGACGCTGCTGAACTGCCCGGGGCGGCCGTTGGCCACTACTTTGCCTGTGGCATCCGCCAGTATCAGGTCGAAGTAGACGGTATATGAGTCCAGAATGACCCCCAGACGGTGCGACGCCCAGCGGGCGCTCTCTTCCCCGGGGTTTTCCAGTGCGGCCACAAGGCTGGAGTCGGTGGCCCACCAGCGGACATCGCAGGAACGCTCGTAGAGGTTGCGGTCGATGATGTCGATGGCGTTGAATCCCACCTGACGAAGCCGCTGACCTCGGACCTCAACCCCCAGCTGGGAGCTCATTTGCGAGAGCTGGTGCATCAGCGTCTTTACCTGCGACTCCATCTGCTCGGTGACGCCGTTGGTACGGGAAACGAGAAGTCGAATATGATCAGCTACCACCCCGAACCCTTTGCCGTGGTTGCCTGCCCGGGCGGATTCGATCTTGGCGTTGATGGACAGAACGTGAATATCGTCGTTGATGTTCCGAATCTGGTCGGTGGAGTCTGCCAGGTTCTGCTCCACCTCTTTTGCAAGCTCCGCCAGACTCTCCGCGGTCAGTTGTTTTGTGGTCAACACTTTTTTCATCGCCTCCAATATAGTAATCGTCGCGGCGGGATGCAACGTTTACCGGTGTTCCTGAAAAAACTGCAGCGTCCGCTCCGGCAGCGTCAGCTTGATTCCCACGGCGGTGAGGTTCAGCCCTGCTGCTGCGGCACCAGCACCAGCACCAGCACCAGCACCAGCTCCAGCAGGAGCGTATAACAGGTCCCCGAGGATGGGCGCTCCGGACCAGGAGAGGTGTACCCGCACCTGGTGCCGGAATCCCCGGCTCAGGGACACCCCAACGGTGACAGTCCCGTCATCGTGTTCAGTCATCGATCCTATCGCGGTGCTATACTGCGGCAACTCCGTTCCGCTTACCGGAGCGACCCGCTGGCGTCCCGGTCCGTAGGGTCGGAAGCCGCTGGTGATCACCGTCCCCGGACCGATATGGTCGGTCCACTTCCCTGATGGAGACCGGGAACCGCAGAAGGGCCATTGCGCTACCTGCCATCTCCTTCCAGGGGCGAGGCAGTGTGCGCGGTACCATTTGGTGAACCCTCCCAGGGCCGCCGCGCCGGTTGCCGCTGCCAGCGCTTCAGCGCTGCGCGCCACCAGGACCAGCCCCGTTGTAGCGGTATCCAGACGGTGTACCAGCCCCCCTTCAATTGGTTTGCGCCCGGAAATCTCCAGCACTTCCGGGTAGCGCCGGCCCGCCCAGTCCAAAAGAGTACCCATCTCGTTCTCCCGTAACGGAGCGGTGGCCATCCCCGGGGGTTTCCAGAGGACCAGATAGTCCGGGTCTTCCTGCAGGACCAGTGGCACCATCATCGAAGCTGACCTGGATCCTCAGCAGAGAAGTCCTCCGGGTAGGGATGGAACGGCGGAACTCCCTGGGTCTCCACGGCGAACCCGAAGATGAGGCGACTGCGGGGCAGCGGCGCCGCGGTTCCTACAGTAGCCCGTTTCTCCCCCTGCAGATACTCTGTCAGAAGGTCGTCCTCCGGCAGGACAATGACGGTATAGGGAGCGGCCCGGGTTACCGAGAAGGTCAACGCGTGAATGGTGATCAGTGGCTCGTCTTCCCGTTCGTGCTGGTCTTCTTCGGGGATCACCGTCTCTTCGGCGGGTTGGCGAAAGAGGTTCCAGCCACTCTGGGTGGTGGCGGTGTCGGTGGTGCTTCCGGCGAAACCCCGGCAGGAGCCAAGAGCCAGCACTCCTGTCAGGAGAACGGCGACGGTGACCCCTCGATTCATCTTCTGTCCCTGTCGAACTCCAGCACGAGAGTACCGGAATCCCCGGGATGGTGTGTCAGAGATCCCCGGATCTGTCGCAACAGTTCCTCAAGGATACCCGGAGTCGACGACTGCTCTTTCGGGCCCGGAATTCCCCGGAAGGTCAGCCGCAGGTGTGTCGGGGTCTCCTGAATGGTGACGGCACCGCTGAGCTGCCCGGCATCCCCGGAGGAGCTTACGATCTCCTGCAGGAGGATCGATAACGGAATCGCCTGTTGAACCACCACGGTCACCGGGTCGCTCTGTTCGTCCACGGTAAGCCCCGGGGCCATCGTTCGTAACAGATGCGCCAGGTGGACCTGCCGGTGATCCTCCGACTGGTACAGCTGATCGTGCACCAGCGAGAGGGCATGGACGTGCTGTTCCGTCTTGCGCACCGCCTCATCCACCGAGAGCTCCGGCGAGTGAACGTAGATATTGAGAGAGCTCATCACAATCTGCAGATTGTTACGTACCAGGTGGTGCAGCTCCTTCAGGAGATCGTCCCGTTCCTGAAGAGCCATCTTGAGGTCGGTGATCTCGATGTTCAGACCAAGGATCCCGATGGTTTTCTCACCCGCCTTCACCGGGGCGACCACGTTCCGGAACACCCGATCTTTCCCGTCGATCCGGTAGGTAATCTCGTCCTCCCAGGTGCCGCCGTTGAAGGCGAAGCGGTTGGACTCGGCCCAGACCCGGTTGATCGATTCATTACCGGTAACCTCGGTGGAATGATGGCCGGTCTGGTCACCCCAGAGGGCGCGACTCACCGGGTTCTGCAGGATCGTGCGATCATTCACGTCGTTCATCCAGAAGTCGAAGGGAATGCTCTCCAGGGTCGACCGCAACTGGTCCTCGACGTTTCGAAAACGGGAAACGTCTCTCAGAAAGACTACCTCCGGTGAGTCCAGCCGGCGAATCTCGCAGGAACGGCACTCCCGCCCCTCCATGAGGTCGTCGAACCGCTGCCCCTTGAGGGGCAGTTCAATACCGCAATCCTGCATGATCCTCTCCGCTGCCGGGTTGACCCACTGGATGACCCCCTGGTCAAGAGAAATCAGTCCCGTCGTGGTTTCCCGGCAAATCGCTTCCAGAATGTGCAGATCAGGAAGGTCAGACACGTCAGCTTCCCTGGTTGTACCGGCGGGCTTCAAGGACGATCCGGTCCAGCAGCTCCGCGTCCAGATCGCCGCGTTCACTTTCCAGGCGCTGCAGAACGTCTTCCGGGACTGGTCCGGCGTCACCCTGTAGAATCGCGGTGGCCATGCGGCGTGTCGTGGCCCCCCGGGGATCACCGCCACCGCTGGAGACATAGTGGCTGCTGCGCTTGTCCCGGTACCAGGTGAACGCCCGCTCGTCTATCCCGCGGTTGTAACAGAGCTGAAACCCGGTGAGGTCGCCCCGGGCCGACTCGTACCAGACAATCACGTCGAAGTAGTCGTTCACAAACCAGCGGCGAAACCCCTCCTCGGGCCGCTGGCGAACCCCGCGATTCTCCGACAGCGGGGTCATCGCTGCGCCCCCAGGGGAGCGTAAAAGACCTGTGGCAGCGGTCGGGGTACCAGCTCCTCGCACACCCGGGCGGCCCGCAGCAGCAGCGCTTCTTCCCAGTGGCGACCGATCAGCTGCAACCCAACCGGTGCGTTGTTAGGGGCAAAACCGGCGGGCACGGACACCGCCGGGTTGCCCAGCATGTTAGCCAGTACCAGGAAGCGCATCGTCTCATTCATCGAGACGATATCCGAGACCCCCCGACTCACGCGGCTGCCCGGCAGGGCGGGGGCAAGGTTCGCCGTTGTGGGGGTGGCGATCAGATCCACTTGCCGGTGGACTCGCCGGACCTCTTCACTGAGGCGGCGGCGGATCTTCTGGGCCTGCAGGTAGTCGGTGGTGGTGAGGTACCGTGCCAGCGCCAGGTTGGTACGGGTCTCGTCGCCGAAGTCCCGGCGGCGCTGGCGAAGCTCCGCAGCCATGGCGGCGCGCATCTCCAGGGAGATCGTCACCAGGTGGGCCAGGCGCAGCTCTTCCAGCCCGTCGATCTCGATCTCCACGACGGTGGCTCCCCCTTCCCGAAGCAGCTCCAGGAGGCGGCGCGTCGGTTGGAGGACCTCCTGGTGGGCGTGGTCAAACCACGGCTGGTACACCCCGATGCGGACCCCTTCCAGGTTGTCCTGGAACCGGTCCAGGTTCGGGGGAGGTGCTGCGTGGGCCCCGTGGTCATCAGGGTCCACCGCCGCTGTCACCAGGTAGGCCAGCGCCAGGTCCCGGGCAGTTGCCGCCATGGGGCCGATGTTCCCCACGGTGTACCCCAGAGCGTATTCGCCGGTGGCGCTGGTGCGTCCCCAGGTCGTCTTGAGGCCGAAGATACCGCAGTACGCGGCGGGGATGCGTACCGACCCCCCACCGTCGGCGCCGAGGGCCACCGGGCAGATGCCGGTGGCGATGGCGCTGGCGCTGCCGGAAGAGGAACCTCCCGGGCAGCGATCCGGCGCATAGGGGTTCAGCGGCGTCCCGTGAAAGGGGTTGATCCCGGTCACCCCGATTCCGATCTCGTGCATGTTGGTCTTGCCCAGGATCAGCGCTCCGGCGTCGCGCAGGCGCTGTACCACCCAGGCATCCTGCGCGCAAGGGGTGTCGTGTTTGAAGCTGGTCCCCACGGAGGTGCTGTAGCCGGCAACGTCGATCTCGTCCTTTACCGCTACCGGCACCCCCTCGAAGATCGATCGAGGGGTGTTCTCGCGAATGCGCTTCGCCGATTCCTCAGCGTCTTTGAGGATCTCGTCCCGGTTCCAGGCGATGAAGCTGTACAGCGGCGTTGCCCCGCTGCGGTTATGCCGTTCCAGGACGTCGATCAGCTCATTGGCCACCGCAACGGGCGTGATATCTCCCTGCCGGTACGCCCGGGCGTAATCCATCACTGAGGGGAAGGTGGGCTCACCTTCAGGTGAACCGATAAGAGCGGACGCATGTTCCAGATCGGGAGCGTCCGCAGCGGGGGGCCCCGAGGTCCCAGGCGTTCCCGGGACAGGCGCGGGGACGAGGGGCAGGAAGAGGGGCAGCTCCGTCGGTGTCAGCTCTCGGAATTGTTTCAGCCCGATGGCGGAGAACGTGGTGGCAGCCACTGCAGCACCGGGAAACCGGTGTTCAAGCGCCACCGCAGAGAGGCTCAGCGCGGTGCCCTGCAGTCGAGGCGCCCGGATCGGTTCTGGTGTATAGCTCATACGTGAAAATATCTCCTTAGTTCTGGGGAATGTCGACGCAGAAAGTGAGGTTATCCTGATCAGCAAGGGAAAACTCTCGAGTCATGGTGCGGCAGATCCGGCCGGTAGCCCGGGAGAGGTACGGGTCGGTGAGGTACTGACGCTGATCGAGGGCATCCGGACCGTAGCAGTATTCCTTGAGGCGATGGCTCTCGCCGCTGACCGAGGGTCTGAACAGGGGGTGGTCCTGTTTGACCGGGGGGCCCGAGGCGAAGATCGTCTCGGTCACCTGGATCCCTCCTCCGTCCAGGAGATACACGCATTCGACCTGGTCAACGGCGGCGATCCACTCCTGGAGTTTCCCGCTGACATCTTCAAGGGGTACGGTGGGCAGGCTGGCGATGAGCGAATCCACCTGCTCTTCCAGCTCCTGCCGTTGCCGCCGGGCGCGCAACAGGCTGTCCGCCAGATCGCTTCGGAGCTGCTCCATCATTCCCGGGGCATTCTGGCTCTGCTTCTGCAGCATCGCCTGGACGCTGGGGGCCGGGCGGCCCAGGAGAAACCCCTGTCCCAGCTGAACCCCCTCGCGGGTACAGACCAGCAGGTCCTGGTAGTCTTCAAGCCCCTCGGCGAGACTCATCGCGCCGATCGTCTGGGCCAGATAGACGATGGACCGCAGAACCGAACGTTTCAGCGGGTCGGTGCTGACCGAGCTGACGATAGAGCGGTCGATCTTGATGATGTCCGGACGGACAAGGGCCACACGCTCCAGATTGGAGTGTTCCGTGCCGAAGTCGTCCAGGGTGATGAGAAATCCGTTGTCCCGGTTGCGCACCGCAAAGCGCTGCAGCTCGCTGGTGAGCTCCACTGCGGACTCCACAATCTCCAGGGAGACCCGTTCCGGTGGAACCCCCGCATCTTCCACCGAAGCCAGAATGCGCCCCGGGTCAAGGCCGGCGTGGTCCAGCAGACGCGAGGAGAAGTTGATGAACAGCAGCAGCTCCCCGGGGAGCTTCGGCAGTTCCTTCCGGAACGCGTGCAGCGCAGTGTCTCGAGCGTCCCGTTCAAGCTCCAGGAGGCACCCCCGGGTCTCGGCCTCGGCGAAGAGGATCGCCGGTGAGAGGAGGGATGTGTCCGTCAGGACAGGGCGCAGCAGCGCTTCGCAACCGATGACCGCGCCAGAGCGGAGGTTGACCAGGGGTTGGAAATAGCTGCTCAGGTATGATACGGAGAGATCCGCGAGCGTATGCCGGTATAGTTCATTCACCGCTTACCATCTCCATTTTTTCAGAATCGAGACTCTTCTGAACCGCATCCATGAACGCCAGGTCCGCCAGCGCCTCCCGGCGGTGATAGATGCCCGGGCTGCCTGAGGGCAGGGCGTCGGCTATCTCCTGCCACATCGCAACGCTCTCCTGGTGCCACGGCACCGGTATGGATTTCACCGGCTGGTCGGCGCCGTTTCGTCTCAGCGTCACCTCCCGGTCGGTAACGGTGACCACCCCCTCCGTACCGTGAATGACGAAGTGGTTACCCTGAAGCCCCAGGGACGATGAATGGCTGAAGACGCCGTGGACGGCGCCGGGGTAACGGATCACCATGGACAGCTGGTCAACATCTCCAAAGGTCTCCCGCAGGGACTGTCCGGCGGCGAACACCGCCTCAGGGGGCCCGAAGAGCATCTGCAGCAGCGCCACCTCGTGAATACCCCCGTCAAAAAAGTTACCCAGGGGGTAGTCAGGGACCTGGCGCCAGGGGGTGGAGCCAAAGCCACCGGTGCTGTCGTTGGCCACATCGATCTGAACGTGAACCGCCCGTTCGAACGCCACCGGCCGCCCCGCCGCGCCCTGGCGAAACAACCCCTTTACCACCGGAATCAATGACTTGTGGGGATGCTGCTCAAGAATATACAGCGTTCCCTGGCTGCGCTTCTCCACCTCGAAGAGCTCCCGGGCTTCAGCAAGGGAACGGGCGACCGGTTTTTCCACGATCGCGTGTTTTCCTGCCTCCAGGACGAGAAGCGCCATCGGCGCGTTCAGGTGTATGGGGGTGAGAATCACCACCGCCTGCACTTCAGGATCCGCGATCAGCGCTGCAGCGTCGCTGTACGCCGTAGCCTGCGGGTACGACTCGCCGGCCAGTTTGCGATTTTCCGGTGATCGCGCCGCGTAGGCGGCGACGGGGAGCTCCTGTGCGAGGGTTGAGAGAATCTCCCGGTGGGTTCGTTGCCAGATCAGTCCGGGGCCGATGATTCCTGTCTTGGTCATGATATCAAGCATACAACCAAATCGCGCCGGTTGCCAAAGGGACGGCGCGGGTATAGCTTATATATATGGATACTCCGCAAACGACTCGGGAACTGGTACATGAGAGCGTTCGTCGCTTCGGCGACGGGATCGCCTTTCGGACGATACATCAGGAAGGAGTGTCCTTCGCGGCGATGGGTTGCGCCGTGGCGGGGATCCGCCGCCGTCTCGCGCTGCTTGGGGTAGAGCCGGGTGATCGGGTTCTGCTGCTCAGCGAAAGTCAGCCTGCCTGGCCGGCGGCGTACCTGGGCATCACCAGCTTCGGCGCCCGGGTCGTCCCGGTGCTTACCGAGTTCATCCCCGAAGACGTGATCTCCATTCTTGACCATTCCGAGGCGTCGGTGTGCATTCTCAGCCGCAAGCACCGGGAACGGCTGGGTACCCTGATGGACGGAAAGCAGGCCACGGTGGTCATTCTGGAAGATCTCTTCGCCGAGGCCCTGGCTGCCGGTGCGAATGACGGCGAGGACCAGCTGCCGGCCCTAACCAAAGATGACGTTGCCGCGATCATCTATACCTCCGGAACTACCGGGCACTCCAAGGGGGTTGTCCTCACCCACGGCAATATCCTCTCCAACGTCTTTGCCTCGGACACGTTTGCAGGGGTGCAGCCCGGAGAGGAGATGCTCTCCCTCCTGCCCCTTGCCCACACCTACGAGTGCACCCTGGGGATGTTGCTCCCCTTCGCCATGGGGGCCACGGTGAACTACCTGGACCGGACCGTCTCGCCGTCGGTGCTGCTGAAGGCGCTTGAGCTGGTGAAACCGCACCTGGTGCTGGCGGTGCCGCTACTGATAGAGAAGACGGTGCGGGCCAAGGTGATGCCCAAGCTGAACAAGCCCCCGGTGAAGTACCTGCGGCGGATTCCCGGGCTGGGTGGGGTGATCTACCGCGCTGCCGGAAAGAAACTGGTGGCTGCGTTCGGCGGTCGGCTTCGTTTCTTCGGGATCGGTGGGGCACCCCTGGCGGCGGACGTGGAAGACGTCCTGTTCCGCAGCGGCTTTCCCTACGCCATCGGCTACGGTCTCACCGAGACGGCGCCCCTTCTTGCCGGAACCAGCCCGGGGGCCAACACCCGGCGGTCCACCGGTACGGTGGTGCCCGGCGTTGAGGTGCGGATACGGGACGGTGAGATCCAGGCGCGGGGGCCCAACATCATGCAGGGGTACTACCGCAACGAGGAACAGACCAGCGAGGTCTTCACCGACGACGGCTGGTTTCGTACCGGCGACCTCGGAGAGTTCGATGCGGAAAATCGACTGTACGTGAAGGGACGGATCAAGACGGTGATCATCGGCTCCAGCGGTGAGAACATCTACCCCGAGGCGATCGAGGCGGTGATCAACCAGTTTACCGGTGTTGTGGAGTCCCTGGTGCTGGAGAAGGGGGGGCGCCTGGTGGCCCGGGTGCTGCTGGACTACGAGCAGCTGGCCGCGCAGTACCGGGAGTACGCCGACAACGCCGGCCAGTATCTGGAGAAAGTGCGTCGTCAGGTCAACGAGAAGATGAGCACCTTTTCCCGCCTCACCGAGCTGGTGGAGCAGTCCGAACCGTTCGAAAAGACTCCGACGATGAAGATCAAGCGCTTCCGTTACTATTGACCGCTCCGGGAGCGCGCCTTTATAATCTCCTTTCGGCATATTTATCGAAAAGGAGTGTATATGCGAACAAAAAAACGAGTTGTCCTGTTTCTGGCGGTGATGATGGTGGTTGCCCTTGCGGCGGCGCCGGTCTTCGCCAGTGGTGCTGCTGAGGCCCGCGGCCCCAGAGACACCATCACCATTGCGATCGGCGCGGAGCCGGAATCGCTGGATCCGGTGCGGATGACCTCTGCACCGGCAGCCACCGTGGGCGAGCACATCATCGAGCGCCTCATCTATATGGAAGAGGATGGAACGCTGACCCCCATGCTGGCCACCAGCTGGTCCGCCAACGCTGACAGCACCGTCTGGACCTTCGAGATCCGCCGGGGTGTCACCTTCCACGACGGCACACCGTTGACCGCGGAAGCGGTGCGGATGAATCTGGCACGGTTCGTCAACCCCGAGGTTGGCGCGGCGTACCGCTTCCTGCTGGGAAGCGTCCAGGAGATCGTTGCAACCGGTGACTACACCCTGCAGATCCGCCTGGCCCAGCCCTTTGCTCCC
>SKHA01000058.1 GCA_007117185.1 Spirochaeta sp.
GCCAGCAGCAGCCGTAACGCACTCTTCGTCATTGAAGCACTGGGGATTTCCGACCTCTTTGACGCGGTGGTCACCGGTAACGATATCACCCGTTCCAAACCGGACCCTGAGATCTTTCTGCTGGCGGCACAGCGGCTGGGGCTGGAACCGTCGCAATGTGTCGTTTTCGAGGACGCGGTAAGCGGTGTGGAGGCGGCTCAGGCTGCGGGGTCACCGGCAGTGGGGTTCGGGCCCACCCCTGGGCTGGAAATCGCTGACCTCCAGGTGCAAGATTACGCGTCTCTGGATCGCGAGGCCTTCTTCAGCGGGACCCTTCTGCGGTGAACGTCGAAGAGTTGCTGGATGCACAGCGTCGCTTTTTCCAATCCGGTGCCACCGGTTCCCGTCAGTTTCGCCTCCAGCAGCTGGACCTTCTCGCTCGCGCTATTGAGCAGCGCGAGGGGGACGTTCTCGCTGCCCTCAAGGAAGATCTCGGGAAGTGTGAGTTTGAGAGTTACACATCGGAGATCGGCTTTCTCTACGAGGAGCTGCGTTTTGCCCGGAAACACCTCCGCCGCTGGATGCGTGTCCGGCGCGTGCCCACGCCGCTGCTGCACGCACCGGCCACCAGTCGGGTGTACTACCGCCCCCACGGTGTCTCGGCGATCCTGGCCCCGTGGAACTATCCCTTCCAGTTGGCCCTCGCGCCGGTGATTGCGGCGATCGCTGCCGGCAACTGTGTAATCCTGAAACCGTCAGAGTTGGCTCCGGCAACGGCTGGGATCCTGGATACACTGATCACCGAGACGTTCCCCCGGGAGTACCTGTCCGTCGTCAACGGCGGCCCCGAGGTTGCCCGGCAGCTCACCGCCGCGCCGGTGGACCACATCTTCTTTACCGGCAGCACCGCAGTGGGGCGCCAGGTCATGAGAGCAGCGGCGGATCATCTGGTTCCGGTCACCCTGGAGCTGGGGGGGAAGTCCCCGGCGATCGTTGCCGCGGATGCCCGGGTGAGCGTGGCCGCCCACCGGATCGCATGGGGCAAGTTTCTGAACGCCGGTCAGACCTGTGTGGCCCCGGATTACGTGTGTGTTCACGCTTCGGTGGCAGAGCAGTTCATCCGGGAGATTACGGCAGCAGTTCAAAAGTGGTACGGTGGTCATCCGGCTGCCTCGCCGGACTACGGGCGCATCATCAACGAGGGGCACTTTCAGCGGCTCAACGACCTTCTGCAACGCCAGCGGGGCTTCTCCCGGGAGGTTGTGCTGCTCGGCAGCGAGCCGGACCGGGCAACACGTTTTGTCCCACCGATTCTCTGTCCCGGCACCACCTTTGCAGACCCCATCATGGAAGAGGAGATCTTCGGACCGATTCTGCCGATTCTGGTGTACCAGGATTTCACTGATCTGATGCGGACCATCGCTGCGCGACCAACCCCGCTGGCGGCCTACCTTTTTTCAGAGTCGAAGTCGGTGCAGCAACAGTTTGTCCGGAACCTGCCGTTCGGTGGGGCAACAATCAACGATACGATCGTTCATCTGGTCAATGCCCATCTGCCGTTCGGGGGATCCGGAGCCAGTGGCATGGGCAGCTATCACGGTGAAGCGGGATTTCGCGGATTCAGCCACGCCGCGGCGGTGATGAAGCGGGGTACCCGTTTTGATCCACCGCTGAAATACCCGCCTTACGGGGATCGTCTGGCCATGATCAGGCGGGTCATGCGTCGCTGAAGATCCACCATTTCTCCATCGTTGCTTCCTCTTCCTCCAGGGAGATCATAAGTGAGGCCGGTACCGGAGCGTAGCTGCTCAGCATTCGCAGCGCCGCAGCCACCGTCCCGGTGGTATACAACTGCCGGAGCAGCCGTTGTTCCATCGGGTCGTGGGGCTGAAAGAAGTTGCGAAAGAACTTCTTGAGAATCTCGTAGTTCCGGGTACCCTGCCAGGTATCATGAAAGCTGCGGATCTGCTCCGCCAGCAGGGTGATGCGGTTTTCCAGCGTCTCATCCTCCCATGGTGGCAGCTGTATTTCACCGTCCCGACAGAACAGCAGGGGATCAAAGAAGACCCCCCGGCCGATCATAACACCGTCCACACCGGTCTGCTCCACCAGTCTCCGCCCGTGCTCCAGTGAGAGAACATCCCCATTTCCGAGGATTGCCGTCTCCGGCGAGAGTTCGTCTCTGAGCTCCACTACCCGACGCACCTCCCGCCAGTCCGCCCAGTCCTCGGACATCTGATCGGCAACCCGGCCGTGCACCGTCAGAGCGTCGACGTTCTGATTCAGCAGGAAGCCGCACCATTCTTCAGTAACGGTGTGTGAGAGGCCTACTCGCGTCTTGACGCTTAGAGGAAGAGCGCTGCCGGCACGGCACGCAGCGATGATCTCCGCAGCCAGGGTACGGTTGGCAATCAGCGCAGAGCACGCACCGCTCTTGCGGATCTTCCAGGCGGGGCACCCCATGTTGAGGTCGATTCCATCAAATCCCTGGCGCTCCAGTGCTGCTGCGGCGTGAACGAACTCCTCCGGTCTGGTGCCCCAGATCTGGGCAATCAGCGGTCGTTCACCGGGATCATAGCGCAGGCGTCCGTCGGTTTTCTCCGGTGTTGACTTGATGGCAGTGTCCGTTCTGGTAAACTCGGTGAACATTACTGTCGGACCCGGCGCGCCGTAGCGATGCGCCCATGAGCGGACCAGAAGGCGGTACGACGTATCGGTTACATCTTCCATGGGAGCGAGGGCGAAGATCGGTCTGGGAAGAGTGGTCCATAATGTCGACAAAGGGTTACCGTCCTTTTCTGCGCGA
>SKHA01000242.1 GCA_007117185.1 Spirochaeta sp.
ATGTTTGTCAGATATATTAGTACCTATGACTAACCAGCCCTTTCCAACCTTCCTGGCTCGTTACCAGGAACGCCTGCACCAGCTCTTCCAGACGCTGTACACCGGACAGCACGCTACGGTGCGGCAGGTTCCGGAGGAACTCCTGGATCAGGTGCTTGGGGAACGGCCTCTTTCGGTCTTCATACCCGAGCAATTCGGCGGGCGCGGCCAGGACGTGGCCCAGAGCCTGGCAATGCTCGAGGCCAGTTCCTACGAATCGCTGCCCCTGTCCCTCACCATGGGGATCAACGGGGCGCTCTTCCTCCAGCCCCTGTCCAAATACGCCGATCCGGCGCTGCAGCAGAAGATCTTCCGGGACTTTCTGGAGAACAACGCCCTGGGGGGGCTGATGATCACCGAGCCGGAATTCGGCTCCGACGCGCTGCAGATGCGCACCAGTTTCCGCAACGTTGACGGTGGCTATCACCTTCAGGGATCCAAACACTGGGCGGGCCTCACCGGTCGCGCCGATTACTGGCTGCTCACCGCTCGTGGCGACACCGGCCGGGGTGCCGCCGGACAGCCGGACCTGGAGCGGGCGATCAGTTTTTTCGTCTGGGATCGCAGCCTCGGCGGGCTGGACGTCCAGGAGTACTACCAGAGCCTGGGGCTCTACATGATTCCTTATGGTCTCAATAACCTGGACACCGTGGTACCGGAAAACCACCGCCTTGCCGCAAAGGGCGGCGGCGTCCGGATGCTGCTGGACCTGCTGCATCGCAGCCGGCTGCAGTTTCCGGGGATGGCCATGGGGTTCCTGCGACGCCTCCTGGACGAAGCGGTGAGCCACGTGCGGCAGCGGGTGGTTGGTGGCAAGGCGCTTCTTCATTACGATCAGGTTCAGGATCGTCTGGCGGTCCTGCAGGCCTACTGCACCACCTGCGCCGCCATGTGCGCCCACAGCAGCACCGTGGCGGGAGTCGACGAAGACTGCTCACCCCGGTCGCTGGAGGCGAACGCGATCAAGACGGTGATAACCGATATGATGCAGGGCGCCGCCCAGTCGGTGGTACAGCTCCTGGGCGGCATGGGCTACCGACTGGACAGCTTTGCCGGTCGTGCCCTGGTGGACAGCCGGCCCTTTCAGATCTTTGAGGGGTCCAACGACATTCTCTATCAGCAGATCACCGAGGCGGTGCTGAAGGCGATGGGCAAGGTCAAGGAGACCAACCTGCAGCGCTTCCTCTCGCAGTTTCACCTGACCGAACGGGCGGCCCAGTTCTTCAACGGCGCCACCGACGTCACCATCGACCTCTCTCTGCCTCAGCGCAAGATGGTGCAGCTTGGCCGCGCCCTGGGACGGATCATCTCTCTCGATATGGTGATAGCACTGGGAGATCAGGGGTACCAGCCGGAGCTGATTCAGGGAAGTGTGGCGGTTCTGCGCCGCCAGGTTACCGCGCTCCTTGGTATCTTCAGCGACCCCGCCAGGGTCAACGTGGTGGAGACCGACGAGGCAGGTGCCGGTTCATGGATGAACTTCCTGCAGCAACCCGCCCCGATTTGACCTGAGGGCCAGGCGGGCGGCCTAAAAGTGGAAGCGAATTCCCAGGCCGGCGTCAAGGTCAAAGGCGGTCTTTTCGAACAGCTGCATCCCCGGGACGATCTCCGCGAAGAGTTCCAGCCTGGGCAGGGCGTACCACTGCAGGCCCACGGGAATACGAACACCAAGATTTACATCGTCCGAGAGCAGCAGAACCTTGCCGCCTACCCCCAGGTACCAGTTGACCGGGTCTACCAGCTGCCGATTCAGCAACCACACGTCGGCGTGCAGGTGCAGCAGGTTGTCGATGTTCCACGCCGCGGCCACCGCTACGCGGTTACCGAACAGGGCGCTTACGCCGGTCGGTGACCCCAGGATCACCCCAACCCCCACATCGGCGGTGGCGGGGACAAGAATCAGCACAGTCAATAGAACCGTCAATAGTAAAAATCTCTTCATATCTCTAATATACTACTTTTTGCGGCATAGTTCACCGTACCGACAGATACTCACGCATCACCGCTGCGGGAACCATGCTCCCCCCGGTGGCCCAGACCAGGTGGGTCTCACCTTCCCGGCGGGCAATCCACCGGGGGCCGGCCATCCCCGCCAGCGCCGAGGGCTCCAGCTGCAGCGCTTCTGTGTGGTCCAATAGCGCCAGGAGGCGGAACAGTTCCTGGTCCTCCACGGTGTACCCCCCATCCAGCAGCCGGTCCATGATGCGGCACACCATCCCCGAGGGCCGTCCCACCGCCAGCCCATCCGCAGCGGTGCGGTTGTCGATGCCCAGGTCCTGAACGCAGATCCTCTCGTGCAGCCCGGTGATCAGACCCGCCAGAACCGCCGGGGCGTGGGTGGGCTCGGCAAACCAGCAGCGCACCGCATCGCCAAAGACGTGTTTCAACCCGAAGGTGACCCCACCGGGCCCGCCGCCCACCCCGCAGGGGAGGTAGACCTGCAGCGGATGCTGTTCGTCCACGGTGACCCCCAGGGCGGCAAGCTGCTCCGGCAGCCGCAACGCCGCCACGGCGTACCCCAGAAAGAGCGCCCGGGAGTTCTCGTCGTCCACGAAGTAGCTCTTCTCATCCGTCTGTGAGGCGAGGCGTCCCTCAATCACCGCCTGGCTGTAGTCTGCAGCGTACTCCCTGACCTGCACCCCTTTGCTGCGCAGAAGGTCCTTCTTCCACTGCCTGGCGTCTCGGGACATGTGGACGGTGACGCCGAAGCCGAACGCTGCGGCGGTGATGCCGATGCTCA
>SKHA01000180.1 GCA_007117185.1 Spirochaeta sp.
ATATCGACTCCCACCAGGTCAACGCGTTCACCCCGGAAGACCGGCGTTTTCTGGAGGCGCTGGCGGTAGTGGTGGCCCCGGATCTGCCGGTCATTCCTCCGGCTGATTCCTGATCTGTCGGGCCCGGGCGATGGCGCCCTTGCCGAAGCGCTGCCGCAGCTGAAGGATCGTGGGGTCCAGCCGGTCTTCCGGCCGGTCCAGGTCAAACAGTTCCCCCTGGTGCGTATCTTCCTGCCGGGCCTCGCCGGCGATTCCCACCCCCAGCAGCCGCAGCGGCCGCCCCTCCCGGTGACGTTCCAAAAGGTCCCAGGCGACGGAGAGCAGCTCCCCGGAACCTGCCGGCGGACGGTCCAGGGTACGTGACGTGGTATGGGTTTCAAAAGGCGGAAAGCGGTATTTGACCTGCACCGTCCGGCCGCGCCACTGCTCCTGGATGGAGCGGTGAACCACCTCCTCGGCCATGTCCTGCAGCGCCTGATGCAGATCCTCAGCGGTGGTCAGGTCGCGCTCAAAGGTCTGTTCGGCGGAGATGCTGTGCCGTTCGCTGTGCTGACGACCCACCCCGGGGTCTTCGCCGCGGCAGACCCGGTACAGAAACTCCCCGGAGGACTCGCCGAAGTGACCCCGAAGAAACTCGATCCGCTGGTCCCGAAGCGCGGTGACGGTGTTGATCCCCAGCCGTTCCAGTCGTCGGAGGGTGCTCTTGCCCAGCCCCCACAGGTCCTTGAGTTCAAGGGTGGCTACGAACGCCTGTTCCTGACCGGGGAGTACCCGGTACAGCCCGTCGGGCTTGTCAACGTCGCTGGCAAGTTTGGCGATGAACCGGGAGGGGCCGATGCCCACGGAGATGGTGAGATCCGTCGCCTGACGAACCTCGTCCTTGAGGCGCCGGGCCACCTGCTCCGGCTGACCCAGCAGCTTTTCCGACCCGGTCATGTCCAGGAACGCCTCGTCGATGGAGATAACCTCTACCACCGGGGAGAAGGTATTGAAGAGTTCCCGGATCTCCAGGGAGACCTGGCGGTACCGTTCCATCCTCACCGGCACCACCACCGCCTGGGGGCAGCGCTGCAGGGCGGTGTTCATTGGCAGGGCGCTGTGGACCCCGAAGCGGCGCGCCTCGTAGCTGCACGCTGCCACCACCCCCCGGCCGGAGCGCCCGCCCACCAGTACCGGCTTTCCCGCCAGCGCGGGGTTGTCCCGCTGTTCGATAGCCGCGTAGAACGCGTCCATGTCGACGTGAAAGAAGACCCGCACCATCGGTGGCTACTCCAGCAGCTGCCGGGAGCGGATCGTCCACTCTTCCCGGTGGTCCACTGCCGCTACCTGTGGCCCTGTAGGCACCGCAGCGCCAGGGAAACGGGCGATGACGGTAGCGGTAACCCGCACCGGCAGCGCATCCGCCCTGAGCACTACCGACCCTCCGAAGGAGTCCGGCGGGTCCGGCCCCGTCTCGACGGTGAATCGGGTGCCCCTGCTGCCCAGGGGCTGCTCCATCGTGGCATCAGCGGCGTAGAGCTGCACCGGGCGGTCTGTCTCCAGGCGGATACGGACTGTCCCGGCGTTCCGGGTGGTGGTTACCCCCCAGGTCAGGGTGTGCCGATCCAGGGCGCGGCTTATCCCGGTCTCCAGCGCAACCGGAGGTGGCGGTGCCGGAGCGATGACCCCTTGGCAGGGCAGGCGCTGGCAGATCACCCCTTCAGAATCTCCTGGCCGAATTACCAGCGGTTCCGGTGGCTGGCCGGCTTCAGTGGTGGATATAACCTCCAGCATCCCCTCCCGGGGAATGTCCTCCAGGAGAACCGCTGCGTCTCCCGGAAAGCGGGATGTCACCCGCAGATGATAGAGGTCAGCTTCTCCGGCGGCGTTGACCAGGGTCGCCACCACCAGGGCGACGCCGACGACAGCGAACATCGTCATGAACGGTACCAGGGGGAGTCGCGGGGTGAGGGTATCCAGGCGGAAGAGCATCAGGAGCGCCGGCAGCAGCATGATCGCCGTCACCACCTCGCGCTGCAGCGGCGGAGTCAGAATGGTCTCGGACATTGCCGTGTCCGCTACCGAGGCAAGGACGGCGATGATGTAGACCACCGGCAACAGGGACAGAAGATAGGCAACACTCTTGATCAGCGGACCCCGACCGAAGCTGAAAACCACCCCGAAGACGAAACTGACGGAAAAATAGAACCCCAGGATGATGCTGTTGGATGAGGCCACAACCACTGCCGCCAGCAGCACCAGAATGGCCACCCCCGAATAGACCGCGGTGATCCGTCTGATTCTGTGCTGCAGGGTGATCGCCAGGATGCCCATCACCATGATACCCAGGGATATTTTGCCCAGACCGAGCAGAACGGGGTTGCGTCCCACCGGGTAAAAACGCCCGGCCAGACGGATCGTCAGATTGGCCGCCATCAAGCTGATCACCAGGACGGCCAGGCTGATGAGGATTGCCGGGAGGTTGTGCCGCATGGAGCGCAGATAGCGACTCACTCTGCGGGGACGGCTCAGGGTATACAGGAGCAGTGCTGTGGCGATAAATATCAGGAACAGGATGATCTGAAACTCCACCAGGAACAGCGGAGGCGTCAGCGGTATGAGAAGGTAGTTTCGTGAATCGTCGGAGCGGCGCACCTCGATCTCCCGCAATGCCTGCCGCACCTCGTCCAGAATCCCCGGAACCTCCGCCGGGTCTGTCACGTCCAGCCGCACCGCAGGCAGTCCCTGCTCCAGGGCTGCCCGCAGTGTCTCGTCCCGGGGACCGAACCCGAGGCGACTGGCGCTCAGTTGGGCCGAGGCGACGGGAGGTGAGGTTGATGTCGCCAGAGGTTGAACAACCCAGAAGGGGGTAACCACCCCGGGGACCGCCACGGTCCAGCGGGTCTGCTCTGCCTGCCTGAGAAAGATCACCGGGACGCGGGCGGTACCGCCGGGAACGCCGCGGGCGACTGTGGCTGCATCGGCACGACTGTGGCGGGGGGCGGTGATCAGGACCGCTACGTCATCGAAGAGCGGAAGCGAATCCGGGAGGTGTTCCATTACCGACCGCGCCACCCGTCTATCCATCACCAGCAGCAACGACATCTCCCCGCGGGAGGGGATGAGCAGATCCGGGTAGAACGAGTGGCCCGTCCGCTCCAGCTGCTCAGCTCCCTGCCGGGCGGAATCCAGAACGGACGCCCGGGGCAGCTGTTCCAACGCCGATACCGGGGCCTGTATCAAAAGGGCGAGTACTGGTACTATCAGGACTGTGGGTAGTCGCTTCCAAATCCGGTGCACACCTGAGCATAGAAACGTATGATCTGCGGGTCAAGGAGAGGGTCCAGTGGAATTACTCCCAGAAATCGCGCGACGCAGAAGTGTTCGCCGATTCCATCCCGAGCCGGTGAGCCGTGACATTCTTGACCGCATCGTGGCGGCGGGGTGGCGCGCTCCTTCGGCAAAGAATCGGCAGGCCTGGCGGTTTATCGTAGTCACAGAAGGTGTTACCCGTCAGAAGCTGCAGGACGCCGCGTTCGGGCAGGACTACGTGGGTGACGCCGCAGCGGTGATCGCGTTGTGTACCACCAATGTGGAGTACCGCATGCCCAACGGCCAGCACAGCCACCCGGTGGATATCGGGATCGCCGCGGCGTTCATGATGATCCAGGCAGAACACGAAGGGCTCGGAACGTGTCCCATCACCACCTACGATGAGCAGGAGGCAAAGCAGATTCTCAGCGTTCCCCACCGAATGCAGGTGATCATGCTGCTGCTGGTGGGTAAACCTGCGGAGGAACCTGAGCTGACGGAACGACTGCCGGCGGATCGGGTGATCGTCTACGAGCACTGGTAGAGGTTGTTTCCCGCAGCCGCGGGGTGCGCCGCCGTTGAGCCGGAACTATCCTACCGCGCCAGGTAATCGATCCTGCTTTGTTCATCCCTGCGGGCCATCGCCAGGGTGATCAGGGTCTGCAGCAGCTCACCGTAGGGGACCCCACCGCTCTGCACCATCCGGGGGTACATGCTGATCGGGGTGAATCCCGGAATCGTGTTGATCTCGTTGAGAAAAACCTCGCCGGTCTCCCGATGAATGAAGCTGTCCACTCGGGCCAGCCCCGCTGCGGCAACCGCCGTGAAGGCGCGGCAGGATATTTCCATAATCTGCTCGGCTGTCTGAGCCGGAAGATCCGCCGGGGCGACCAGCTGCGCCCCGTCAGGGTCGGTGTATTTTGCATCGTAGTCGTAGAACTCGTGGGTGGGGATCACCTCTCCCGGCGGGAACGCCCGGGGGGTCTCGTTTCCAAGAACCGCTGTCTCGATCTCACGCACTGGCAGAGCGGCCTCTACCAGGACACAGCTGTCCACATGGAACGCCCGCTGCAGCGCGGGTTCCAGTTCTTCCTCCCGGGCTACCCGGCTTATCCCGATACTTGACCCGGCGGCGTTCGGCTTGACGAAAACGGGGTAGCCAAGTTCCGTCTGGATGCGTCGGTGGAGGCCTCCTGCTGGTTCATCCCGGGTGGTCGTGAGGTACGGCACCACCGCCAGGTCGTTCTGTTGCCACAGTTGCTTGCTCCGCAGCTTGTCCATCCCCACCGAGCTGCCTACCACACCGCTGCCCACATAGGGAATGAAGGCCATCTCCAGGAGTCCCTGCAGGGTTCCGTCCTCGCCGTAGGAGCCGTGGAGTACCGGGAACACGCAATCCGTTGCCAGAGCGCTGCCGTTGCGTCGGGCCAGGCCGGCGCCGGGAATCACCACCACGCGCCGTTCCGCAGTGGTGTCGATGGACAGCGGGAGTCCCTCCCGGCAGTGGTGCAGTTGCGCTTCCAGGTCCTGGATGAACCAGTGCCCCTCCCGGGAGATGCCGATCACGGTGAGGGTGTGGCCGGTATTGTCGTTCAACGCGCGGAGGACGCCAGCGGCAGACGAGAGGGAGACTTCGTGCTCGGGAGAGCGGCCGCCGTACAGCAGGGTCACGCTGAGGTTGTTGTTCGTCATCGCTCTGTCTCCTCCCGGTGGCTGCGGGCGATCTCCTCGGCTACCACTCGGGTCTCGTCCCACTCCAGGACGCTGTCCGCGTAGAGAATGGAGCTCTCGTGGCCTTTTCCGAGGAACATCACCGTATCCCGGGGCTTTGCCAGAGCGATCGCCTTGCGGATTGCCTCACGCCGGTCCGGGATCAGAAAGAGGTTCTGCAGGCGCTGCATCTGTGGCGCCGCCTCCTCTACCCCCGCGGCGATCTCTTCAAGGATCGAGAGGGGGTCCTCACCCCGGGGGTCCTCGTCGGCGAGGATGATCAGGTCAGCGTGTTCAGCGGCGATACGGCCCTGCATCGCCCGTTTTTCCCGGTCCCGCTCTCCTGCTGAGCCAAAGACCAGGATCAACCTGCCCGTTGTGTCCTGTCGCATCTGCGGCAGGATCTTGCTGAACGACCCGGGGGTATGGGCGTAGTCGACGATGGGGGTCCAGGGAAGTTCACGGGAGACCACGTGCATTCGACCTGGGAGCGGCTTCAGCAGCGGGACTGTTTCAACGATGTCCAGGGGATTTCGCTCCAGTACGTGGGCAGTGGTGAGCACCGCCGCCAGGACGTTCTCCACGTTGAATCGCCCAGCCAGGGGGATCTGCACCGGCCTGGCTTCCCGTCCCCAGTGAAACACGCAGGTGCTGCCTGAAGCCTCGCAGACGATCTGATCGGCGTACAAGTCGGCATCGCTGCTTTCAACACTGTAGGTGAGCACCCTCTGCCGGGTAGCATGTTGGAAATAGTAGGCGTTGGGGTCGTCCAGGTTGATGACTCCAAAGATGGGGTTATCCGGGTTTTCCAGCCGCTTGGCAGTGCGGTCCAGGGCGCGAAAGAGCTGCGCCTTGTCGCTGCGGTACTGTTCGAAACTGCCGTGGAACTCCAGGTGTTCGTGGGTGATGTTGGTGAACACCGCCACGTGGAAATCCACGTCTTTAAGCCGGGAGGTTCGGCAGCTCAGGCCGTGGGAGGTCGCCTCAACCACCGCAAAGGTCTTGCCGTTGTCCACCATTGCCCGCAGGAATCCCTGAATCTCCGGAGCTTCCGGGGTTGACTGTCGGAACTCGTTCTTCCGGGGAATCACGTCCTGCTTGGTCATAACGGTGGAGACGAACCCGGATTCCTCTTCCTGAAGGGTGAGCAACTGGTCTATGAGCCAGGTGGTGGTGCTTTTCCCGTCGGTACCGGTGACGCCGATCACCGTCAGCTCCCGGGAAGGGCGCCGGTTGAATCGAGCGGCAACACTGCTCATGGCGTTGCGGCAGTCGCTCACCTGGATGTAGAC
Source organism: Spirochaeta sp. (assembly GCA_007117185.1). Lineage (GTDB taxonomy): Bacteria > Spirochaetota > Spirochaetia > DSM-27196 > Alkalispirochaetaceae > Alkalispirochaeta. Next base: position 6,294 of record SKHA01000180.1, read on the forward strand.
CGGTGTTACTGCTGCGGCTGGTTGCGTTTCCGGAAGGGGTTCGGGGATGGTCTCGCAGAATACAGCTACCGCTCCGGCAGCTATGGCCTGGGGTATAAAGCGGTGTCCGTCCACGTGGATGCCCGGCAGGGCGAAGAAGGCGCTACCCTTTTGCACGTGTCGAGAATCGTACGCCAGATGGGAGACCAGAGGATCGCCCTCGCCGACGTGGGAAAGAATCGGCAGCTTGTCACAGAGGCGCGAGAGCGCTGTCTCGATCATGCCGCATCGTAGCAATTGCGATGCCCAGAGGCAACCGGGAGGCGGGGCCTCCCGGTTGGTTCGCGCCGCAGTCTTCAGCGTTGAACGACGGGTCAGCCGTTCTCGCTGTACAGGAAGTCGAAGTACTCCATGTCGGTGGAGAGGGTCTTTCTGAACTGGGGCAGGGTACGTCGGTAGGATTCGATGGCCCGCCAGAACGCGAAGAATTCCGGATCCTGCTGGTACGCGCTGGAGTAGATCCGCGCCGCTTCCGCGTCGGCGGTACCGCGGACCGTCTCGGCCCGTTCGTACGCCGCAGAGAGAACAGATCGGCGCTCGTTGTCCATCTGACCAAAGAGCTCCTGCTTGCGACCCTGGCCGTAGGAACGGTACGCCTCGGCGATCTGCCGTCGCTCCGAAACCATACGGTCGTAGACGCTCTCGGTGAGGTCCGCAGAGTAGCGGATCTGGCGGATGACGATGTCCTCGATGCGGATTCCCAGTTCCGCAGCGGTGGGGTTGGCCCGAGTCAGCATGTCTTCGGAGAGGCGCTGCCGGCCGATCTTGATACTCGGCTGGTCTTCAACGATGGAGAGGAGGGTGGCAATCTCCCTGAGTCGGCGGTCATCGCCGTCCTCTGCGGCCATCTCCGCCTGGCTGGGCATGGGCTGGCGCCGCACAATCTCGTTGATTACGTTGGAATCCCGTACCGCCTCTTCCAGATCGTTCGCGGAGATGACGGTGCGGACGGCACTCTCAATGACGTCGTCAAGGCGGGAAAAGGCCCGATCCATGGTGGTTACCGCCTGATAGAAGCGGTTCGGATCGGTGATCCGCCAGCGTGCAGTGGTATCAACCCAGATGAACTGGTTCTCCGAGGTGGGCATCCGCCGGGGGTCTCCATCCCAGGAGAGGATTCTGGCGGAGTAGAACGTCACCTGGTCCACCACCGGGGTCTTGAAGTGAAGCCCCGCTTCCTGGGTGACCTTGATGATCTCTCCAAAGCGGGTGACCACAGCCTGCTGACCCTCCGAGACGATGTAGAACGGTCCAAGAATAACGATAAAGACGATCAGTACCAGCAGTACTGTCAGAATTGATGCTGCTTTTTTCATCGCTGGCCTCCCGGGGCGGCGCCCTCACGCTGCAGATTCAGTAACGGGATGAAGTTGGAGAGGTTGCGGTCGATCAGCTCCGGCTGTTCCGGTCGGCTGCCGTCGGCAGGGATAAAAACCGCCTCCACCATCTCGTAATACAAACGGGTTCTGGTTGTTGCCGGGTCGTTGCGGTACTCCGAGAGTACGTTGAGGAAGCGGGCGGCGTCACCGCGGGAGCGGTTGACACGTTCTGCCGCGTATCCCTGGGCCACCTGTACGATCTGTTCCGCTTCACCGCGGGCTCGGGGAATCTCCCGGTTGTATTCTTCCCGGCCCTCGTTGATGAGGCGGTTCATGTCCTGGATCGCCCGGTTGACGTCCTCGAAGGCGTCCTGAACGCGCCCTGCCGGGGGAACGATGTTCTGCAGTCGTACCGCCGTAACTGTCACACCAAGGCCGTAGCCCTGGAAGATCGAGTTCATCTGCGCCTGGGCCAGCTCCTCAATACTGGGTCGCTCGTCACCGAGAACGTCGATAATCGCGCGGTCTCCCACCAGGCGGTTCACCGTTGATTGGGAGATGTCCCTGATCGTGCGGGGCTGGTCGTGGACGTTGAAGAGCCAGTTGAAGGGGTCGGTGATCCGGTACTGGATGATCCATTCAACATCGACGATGTTCAAATCTCCAGTGAGCATCAGGGATTCCTCGGAGAAGTCCCCGGTGTCGAAGACCGAGGTGACCCCGGGCTGCTGAACCCGAAAGCCGAACTGCATGTTCTGTACCGCCTGGGTGGCGACGTTGTAGTTCTGGTCGATCCCGAAGGGCAGTTTGAACTGCAGCCCGGGAGGGGCGATGCGATGGAACCGTCCGAGTCGCAGAACTACTGCTTCCTCGGTCTGGTCCACCACAAAAAAGCTGGTCGTGGCGATGCCAAGCAGGGCAACTACTACAACCACGATTGTAATCGCCTTTTTGTTCAGGTTAAAAGTCGGCCGTGGGGGCCTTTGTTCGTCAGACATTGTCTGCTCCTTCCCGTGTGATCATTGAAGACCTTCAAAGTAGCCTACCTGTGGTGCTCCGTCAACGCAGGTACTCTTTACAGAAGATAACGATTTATGGTGGACTTGCGGCGAATGGAGGCATTGCATTGAATAAAGCAGGACTAATTTCCCTTTTGATCCTTCTGGTGGCTGTTATCAGCCCCGTTGCGGCGGGGGGAAATCGTGAAAGAGGTGAGACCCAGCAGGCGCCGGCGGCGGCTGCCCCGGCTCAAGAGTTGGCGGCGCGGGTAAACGATGAAGTGGTGACACTGGCAGAGTTCCGTGAAGTGGTGGATTCAAACATCCAGCGCTATCAGGCGCAGTCAGGGGAGCCGTTCCCGGAGGAACAACGTTCCATTCTTGAGCGCCGGGTCCTGGACGGCCTGGTCATGCGGGCAGTTCTGGAGTCCGAGACGGTGCGGCTTGGGGTCGCTGTGAGCGACGAGCAGTTTCAGGGGATGCTGCAGCAGTTCAAGAGTCAGTTCCCCGGCGAAGAGGCGTACCAGGGTGCTCTGCAGCAGCAGGGTTTTACGGTGGAGCAGTTTGAGGGGGAGTTGCGTCGGCAGATGGCGATCGAACAGCTCATCGAGACGCAGGTGTTCCAGAACGTCTCGGTAGACGAGGCGCAGTTGCGTGGTTTCTACGATGAGAACCCTCAGTTTTTCGAGCAGCCCGAACAGGTTGCGGCGCGGCACATCATCCTGACCACTCAGGGAATCACCGATGAGGCGGAGCGGAACGCCATTCGCGACCGCATTCAGGAACTGCGCAACCGCATCGCCGGTGGCGAAGATTTTGCTGCGGTGGCCCGAGAGCACAGTCAGGACGGCAGCGCCGCCCAGGGTGGTGACCTCGGTATGTTTGGCCGCGGCCAGATGGTGCCGGAGTTTGAAGAGGCAGCATTTTCCCTGGAGATCGGTCAACTGTCGGAAGTGGTGGAAACACAGTTCGGCTACCACATTCTGCAGGTCACCGAGCGCCGTCCACCCCGGACCGTCGCCTACGCTGAAGTGCGAGACGACATCGCCGACTTCCTTCTGGAAGACGTCCGCAACGAGGCCGCCCAGGAGTACGTGGAAAATCTCCGCGCCCAGGCCCGGGTCGAAGAGCTGGTCCAGGTCGACTGACCTAAACGTGGAGTAAGCACAACCTTGTTGATGAGAGCGTTCTAAATCGCTCTCCCTTAACGGGTTAGGAATGCGGGGATATAGAAAAGCCCCGTCGGTGTAGTAAGTTCTTCACCGGCGGGGCTTTATCGTCATTCTATCAACAAGCTTGTGATTTCAGCCCTATTTACCCGCGGTAGACCCGGATCTGGTCCTGGGGTATGTGCATGAACACCTCTTCACCGGCGTGGTAGACCTTGGTCTCTCCCTCAATGTTGGATTCTATTGCCGTGACGATCTGCGGTTCCTCTGCGGTGGAGGTGCTTCCCCGAAACTGCAGCTTGTACTCGGTGATCGGCCCGACGAAGGACGCCACGTCCACGGTGACGGGGAAGGGGCTGGTCTCGCGGTTTACCCGGATCATCTCCGGTTTGATGGCGATCTTCACCGTGGCGCCCGGCTCGACGCCGTCCTCGCAACGGCCTGCGGGAACGCTGAAGGTTTTGCCGTTGGCCTCAACGGTGACGGTGCTGCTGTCGCGGCTCTTGAGCACCCCCTCGAAGAAGTTGGCGTTACCAATGAAGTCCGAGACGAAGGGCGACGCCGGGTTGTTGTACACATCCTCGGGGGACCCGCTCTGGGCGATCTTGCCGTGGTTCATGATGACGATCGTATCGGAGAGACTCAACGCCTCCGCCTGGTC
>SKHA01000270.1 GCA_007117185.1 Spirochaeta sp.
GGGAGGATCTCAGGGCCCTTGGGGTTATAGAACTTGTAGCGGTCCTTGGACAGATTTTTACCGAGGACCTTCAGGAGACGTTTCTTCTCCCGCTCAGGATCTCCCATACCGAAGAAGACCGAAAGCAGTTTCTCGAGAAAGCCGCTGCCACCGTCGCCCTCATTGTGGTTGCCGCTGCTCTTCTGGTCGGTTTGCACCGTACAACCTTACGTCATTGCGACCTTTACCGTCAATTGAAATACCGTCTATAGTCTCACCATGAGTAACCTCGCAAACGAGTTGAACGCCCGTCTTGAAGGGACGGTAGTTGCCCGTGTGATGTCGGACCTCGGCCGTCGCATGTTCTTTCCCCGAGGAATCGTAGCTCAGTCCGCCGAAGCAAAGGCCCGAGCGCATCGCTTCAACGCCACCGTCGGCATGGCGTACCAGGACGGTGAGCCGATGACGCTGCCGGTGATCCGCGAACTGACCGCCGGCTTGACGACGTCAGAGTCGGTAGCGTACGCGCCAACGACGGGACTGCCGGCGTTGCGGACCCTCTGGCAGCAGCGGATGATCGAGAAGAACCCCGACCTTAAAGATGTCACCCTCACCAACCCGGTGGTTGTCCCCGGGCTTACCGCCGGGATCTCACTGATCGCGGATATGTTTGCTGATCCTGATAACACCCTTCTGCTGCCTGACCTGTTCTGGGGGAACTACCGCCTCACCTTTGCGGAACGTCGGTTGTGTCGGATCCGGGAGTTTCCCTTTTTCGACAACGCAGGCGCTTTCAACTCCGCCGCGTTCACCGAGGCAGCCCGGGGAGCCTCCAGCGGCGGCAAGCTCATGGTTATGCTGAACTTTCCCAACAACCCAGCCGGGTTCACGCCCTCCCCGTCGGATGTCGACAGGATCAGGACTACCCTGGTCAACCTGGCCGAATCGGTCCCTATCGTCGTTGTCGCCGACGATGCGTACTTCGGCCTGAACTACAGCGACAAACTGTATACCCAGTCGATCTTCAGTGCTCTTGCCACGGCGCATCCAAACATTCTGGCCGTAAAAGTAGACGGGGCAACCAAAGAGGACTTCGTCTGGGGGTTCCGGGTGGGCTTTGTCACCTTCTCTTTCAAGGGCATGACCCGGGATCACGCCGATGCCCTGGAGACGAAGATGGCCGGAATGATCCGTTCCATCTTCAGCAGCTCCAGCACTCTCTCGCAGTCGATTCTGCTGAAGGCGCTGCAACACCCGGACTATGCCGCTCAGAAAGAGCAGGCCCGGAAGGTTCTGGAAGCACGCTTCCGGACCCTGCAGAGCGTCCTGGCCGCCAAAGAGAAGGAGGGCCGCGCCCCGGCGTTGACGCCCCTTCCGTGCAACTCCGGCTATTTTATGAGTTTCCGCTGTCAGGGCATCAACGCGGAGGAGCTCCGCCTGACCCTTCTGGACCGCGGCGTGGGAACGATCTCCGTCAAGGACCAGTATCTGCGGGTGGCATTTGCCGGGGTGGATGAACGGGACATCAAGGAGCTGTATCGCGAGATTTTTGACGCCGCAGAGGCCCTCACTCCATCGTGAAACTCCCGGCCCGACAGACCCTTCCGGCCCTCCTGGCGGTCCTGGCGCTCTTCATCGGGTGCAGCGACAACGCCAGCGAGACGCCGCTGATGGTATGGAGTAACGACGCCGATACAGCGTTCTTCCTGGAGCGTTACAGCCTGGATACCGGGCGGGTTGTTCACTTCCGGTACGTACGGAACCTGACTGAGGAGCTCACCCAGCAGCGGGTCGACGCGGACCTGGTGGTTGGCCGCTGGATCAACAGCCCACCGGTACAACCAATGCTGCAGGAGCTGCCCGAAGGAGCCGCACTGCGGCCCCTCGCGTTCAGTCTGGGAACGCTGGTCTACAACCCCCTCACCGCCGAGCCGCTGCCACCGTTTACCGTCACCCTGGATCAGATCGGCGAGGACCTGCGTCCTCGGGGAACGGTGGCCGACGCCGAGGAACTGCCACCGATGCGGTTTGTCCTGTCGACCCAGCCGGGGTTGCTGTACAAGCTGTTTCGCATCGCCGGGATGACCCCCGTTCCGGATGGCCAGAGCAGGGCGCAGTGGGACCCACAGCTCCACGATGATGCGTTCGCAACGATTCGGGAGTGGCAGCAACGGTGGAACGGCTCCGCTGCAGCCGAGCGGGCGTACCGGGAACAGTATCTCTACGAACCGTGGTTCCGGCAGCTTGAGACGGGGCGGGTCCTGGCGGTGTACCTGCCCTCGGACGTGCTGATGGGGTGGGACTTCTTTGAGAACCGCCAGTGGGATTTCCGCTGGATCGCTGGGGATGACGGCGGCATAACCGCCCTTGAGAACGTGGTGTATGCGGGAATACCTGCCACGTCGCGGAAGCGGAGCGCCGCGCTGCACCTTCTGGAATGGCTGGACGACCCGCAGATGCAGCTTCGTCTCGTTCAGGACAAGATTGATCACGGAGTGGACAGCTTTGGTCTCTTCGGCGGATTCTCCATGCACCGTCAGGCCAACGACGCGATTGCTGCGGAGGTCAGACCGGTTCTGCTGGGAAGACTGCCCGACCCGGGGGAGATCACCTTTCCGGGGACGCGACCACGCTACTGGGACGAAGCGCGGCGGGACGTTCTGGAACCGTTTCTGCGTGATGCAGCGCAGAAAGATGACCCACCCTCAGGCGAAGACCTGGTACGCATCCTGGCCCGCTGGTATGACCAACGCGGGGACTGAACGGGAAAACCTGGCCGGCCCGCACGA
>SKHA01000110.1 GCA_007117185.1 Spirochaeta sp.
GCGACGCCCTCGCGTTTCTTCCTGAAACACAGGCGTGATCACCCGGCAGCCTTCCCGCTCCAGACGGCTCAGATCCACCATCCGCGAGAACTCCCGGGATGCCAGGTTGACGATGAACGGATCGTCCTCCTGAAGGAGCGCCTGCGTCACCGTTTCGCCCCAAAACCGGTATACCTGAGGATCCGCTTCAAGGCGGTGCGGCATGATCAGATCCAGCGGGCGCAGCATCCCGTAGAGCGCCGAAAGGATGCGCACCTTCTGCGGTCCATCCTGAGCGGCTCGAAGTTCCTCTCCGTCCAGGGTATCCGCATCCAGGTTCTGAAATACCGTTCCCCGAAACGCAAAGACAGCGGCTCTGGATCGCAGATAAGGAGCGAGATGATCCGCGACGTTCCAGCTCTGGTACTGGAGGACCGTCTGTGCTGTGAGGGTGGCGCTGGTCTTAAGGCGTTTACCCAGAACGGTACTCGGGGTGTTTTGCAGGGATTCGACCTGCTGTGCCGCAGCGGACAGGAAGTTGGGCACCGTCCAGCCGGCACTTCCACCGGGCGGATCCGTACCGGCAAACTCCATCGTCTTGGCCGGAGAGAGGAGAACGATCACCTCAGTTCCCGTCCTCCAGCAGGTCAAGGTGCATCAGGATCTCACCAAGCGCGTTCTCGTTGCTGGTGGTGAAGACGATATCGCCGTTGCGGTCGAGGAGCACCACCGCAAACTCACGATCCCCCAGATCCAACCGCCGCGCCACCGCGTTTAGATCCCACTGTCCCGGAAGGATGTCCTGAAGGACCACGTTTCGGCGGGCGACGGACTCCCAGCGCTCGGAAAGGGCCAGGTGAAAGGAAAAAACCCGGTCCTCGTTACGATCACGGGCAAAGACGATTAACACCCGTGAGCTGTCCCGGTACGCGTCAAAGGGGAATCGCTGCTGCTGGGAAACCACCGGCCCGATCACCGCAGCCAGCAGGACCGAAAGAAAAAACGGACGCAACCGAATACTCATGAGTCGGATTCTAACGCAGGACCTTCGGAGATGCCAGCGCACCCCGAAGTTCATCCCTGGTCGGTGCCCTCCATAAAACGCAGCAGTTCCTTCCATGGCGCCCCGGATTCTACCCGACGCCCCTCCTGCAAAGCGGCCAGGTAGCTCTCAACCTCCCCGGCAATGTCGTCCATCCGCGTGTCCTGAAACTGCTGCAGCCAGTGCGGGACCGTGGGGTGGGCGCTGCGAAGCTGCCGATAATGGGGGAAACAAAGCCCCCATCCAGCGGTGTACGCCTGCTGCAGCGCCTGTCCCTCTGGGGTCTGCACGCTGCCGTGCCGTACCAGATTCCCCAGAAATGATTCTTCCCATTGCCGGCGCTGTTTGCACAACAGGCACGCATCGGTCCCGGCATGGCGACCCTGATCTGCGGGAGAGCGACGGCGACGGAAGAGATTCCGCCGACCTCTCAGGGACAGCCATCGCCGCCGGTGGACCAGGAGGGGCGCGTAGAGCATGGAAACCGCAACGCCGTCACCGCACTCACCCAGGCGCCGAGCGTGAGTGCGGCAGAATCCGTTGGCAGCGAGAAAGCGGTCCTGAAATCCCTCTGTACCCACCCAGCTGTACAACAGCGACTGGTAGTATTGTCCCTCTGCGGTGCCGAGAAATCGGCACAAGGGACACCCGTCATGATGGGCCTGCAGGACATCCAGAACTACATGAAAGTCGATATGGGCCATACCTGAACGTACGCCCCCTGTGGGCATAAGCGCAACCGGTCATCATGGCGTCACAGTACTGCCACTGCAGTGCTGACAGGACGCTGCGGTAACGGTATGCTTCTGAACATGAACACGACGACGATTATTATTCTTGCAGTGGCTCTGATCGCGATAGGTCTGGTTCGAATGATGCTGACTCGACACAGCCGAGTGGCCCCGCCGTCGGTGGTGAGGGAGGCTCTTGACGCGGGAGCGCTGATTGTAGATGTACGAACACCTGCAGAGTTTGGCAGTGACAGGTTTCCCGGGGCGGTCAATATTCCCCTGCAGGATCTCACCCGACGCCTTGGGGATTTCGGCGATCCCGGCAACGCCATCGTGCTGTACTGCAACACCGGCAGCAGAACTGCGGTGGCCCAGGCGCAGCTCCAGCGGAGCGGGTTCACCGGAGTGGTCAACGCCGGAGGGCTGCAGCACCTGCGGAGTGCGCAATCCTGACCGGCACCTACCCTCTCCTCGCTCTCACCGCAGCGGCGCACCTCGCGTTTGCACTATTCTTCCCCGTTGCGGCTCTCTCCGCGCCCACTGCCACCACCAGCTTTCAGGGGATCGACCAGGAGCTGCGACGCCGTCTGCTGGAGGAGATTCCACCATTCCACAGCGCCTCCCCCGGGCAGACGCCAGAGAATGCTGCGTATCTCCTGGGGGCTATCAGGGCTCCTGAATCAACCCGGGTGAACTCGATGTCCTTTCCGTCCCTGAACGAAGAGAAGGTCGTCCATATCTTCCGCGACGCCGCCAGGGAAACTCCGCCGGGGACGGTCTTTCTGGTTCACGGGTTTCTGGCCCACGTTCACGATATCGGCCCGTACGTGACCGCCCTGCTCTCCCGGGGTTATGTGTTGGTAGTACCTGAGCTGCCCGGGCACGGACTGTCCGGTGGCGAACCCGCAGGAATAGCGGATTTTGCCCACTATGGTGAGTTCATCTCCGATCTGGTGACCCTGGTTCAGCAGGAAGACGATGGGTTTCCACAGCCGTGGCACGCTGTGGGTCA
>SKHA01000001.1 GCA_007117185.1 Spirochaeta sp.
CGTACCCAGCTGGTAATCTGGTACTATCAGAAGGGCGCTGCGAAGTAGCGGTGCGATCTTCATTCAACAACTGACTGTTGCGAGGGCGACTCCCCTCGGGGGAGCTGTACGTCCCCCCCTCCCCCTGATATAAAATGACCATGGACAACGCAGCACAACGACTGGATGCCGAGTTTGACCGCCTGGAAATAGCCTGGAGCTCCCTTGAAGTGATGGCGATCATCCGGGATCTCCGCGCCCAGGACATGGACTTCTCGGACAACATGATCCTGCGCGTGCTGCTGCAGGAACGCATCGCCGACTTCGACGAGGTCTCCCTTGCCCGCTTGCAGGGGGTACTTCGGGAGTTCATCCCTCAGGTGGTCGCTGTCCCCGACCCTTTGCCCCGGGAAGGCCAGGAGCTGCGGAGCCGGATAATCGGGATGCTCCTGGAGAGCATCGACTTCATCCGTTCGTTTGACATGGATGACCTCAAGGGTGACCGGAGCCTGGTGGCTATCCTCGGCCAGCTGGCCGGCCTGAACCGCGGTTGTCTGGAGGTTCTTGCGGACCTGGAGACCGCAAAGAAGCCGGCGATGCGGAGGCATCAGGCGACGATCGGCGAGATCGATTCGTCGATGGCCGAGATCTTCGATCTCTTTGAGGAAGAACCGGAGGAGATGCCCGGGCCTGTGCAGAAGATGCTCAAGAGGTTCACCTCCGGCAAGAACTACCCCCGGGGTAGCGCTCTGGTGCGCATGGGCGATGAAACGGAGCTGGTGGTGTTAGCCTCCAAAGAGTTGAGCCTGCGCTGCCGCGGCGGCGACGGAGGCCGGGTGAACCTGAAGGTTCCCGGCAGCGAGTCGCTGCTTACTGTCCCGGGGATGATCATCCGGGTGGTCCCGAAGAAGATCTGGAACAAGGGCTCCTTCATCACCGCGGAAATCCTGGATCGACGCATCGATATTCCTGCCCTGGGGTTGGACCCGTTACCGGTTGATGACCCCGGTGGTGGCTTCTACGAGATGCAGCCGGTGATGCCCTTCGGCCCCGGGGAGGACTCCGTCGGGTTTGCCTTGGAGTTGTTCGAAGCCGGTTATGACGTTGACGCGGTGAACGTCATACACGAGACCCTGACGGAAGACCTGCGGTGTATCGACGCTCACACAGCCCTGGGAAACCACCATTTCGAACAACGGACCTTCTGGGAGCCGGCACTCCTCCACTACCAGGTAGCGGTGCAGCTGGGGCAGTGGTTTCTGGGACCCGGGTTCGCCGGGCAGCTGCCCTGGGGACTCATTGAGAACCGCCCGTTCCTGCGGGCACTCCACGGCCTTGGTCTGTGTCATTACCGCGCCGGAGCAACGGACGAAGCACTGGCAGTCTTTCATCAGATGATGCGGTACAACCCCAGCGACAATCAGGGGGCGCGGATGCTCATCAAGGATATCGAGGCCGGGCGGACCTGGCAGGAAGCAGTTGAGTCGGAATCATAGCAACAGAAGAAACGTTGCAGACTCGGGAGATTGGCGATATTCTTAGGATATCGACTGGGATCTGCCGATCCGCCCTTCGGAGGAAAAAAGAGATGAAAAAAACGTGGTTTGGCCTGCTCGCCCTTGTTGCGGTATTGGCGTCCTGCGGGGCTCCATCCGATGAAGCAGCGGTACCCGCAACAACCCCACCCCCTCCTCCCGCAGAGCCGGTGGTCGTTGAGAGCGATCTTGAACTCCTGACCGCCTCAGCGGTGGACAGCGCGTTGATCACCTTTGTCTCCGGAGACGCCTGGTTGATCGATGACGGCGAAGAGGTCTACGCCGACATCGGGGATACCCTCCTGCCCGGTGTGGTGCTGTCCGTGGAGAGTGGATACGTAGAGCTGCAGGCCGGGACGATCGGAACGATCCGGGTACAGGAAAACTCCCGTCTGCGGATGGACCAGATAACCCTTGCACCGGACGGCTCGTCGGTGGACGTACGGGTACTCTCCGGGAGGGTCCTGAACAAGGTAGAGCGCCTCGCGGGCAATGATTCCTTCAACGTCCGCACCGAAACAGCAGTTATGGGTGTCCGCGGAACGGAGTTCGGTGTCAACGTCGACCCGGTCACAGGGACACGAGTTGCCGTGAGAACCGGCCGTGTCGCCGTTGTTCCGGCGGCTGCTGATCCGCAGCTCCTGCGCGAGCGCGCCGCAGCAGCCGGTGAGGGCGCAGAGGTGGTGGAGGCAGCGATTCGGCGTCTGGAAGAGCAGGCCCCGGTGATCGAAGCGGAACAGGAAATCTCCATCGATGAGACCGATCAGGAGGAAGCGGCCGCGGCGGTTGTGGAAGTTGAACGAGTCATCGAAGAGGTGGTCCAGGAACAGGCAGCAGGCCGACAGATTGACACTGCCGCTATCGAGCAGCGGCTGAATACAGCCACCGAAGAGACGATCACCCGCACCAGAGAGACAACTGAGCAGCGCCGGCAGGTGATCACCGAAGCGTCCCGGCAGGAGCTCCAGGAGATCGACGAGGTTCGCTTTATCCCGGTGGCTGCGGTTCAGCCGGTCCTGGTACCGGTGGTTCTGCGGGTCGACCCTCCAGAAGCGCAGATCGCCCTGAACGGGCGGGTTGTTGCCCGTGGCCGGTTTTCCTCGGTCTATCAGGGTGGTGAACAGCTTGAGTTCGAGATCACCCGGGAGGGGTACGAACCGTTCCGCCTGAGCGTCACCGTAGAGGAGCAGCGCGGCCGGAACTGGGATATCCAGCTGGCGCGGCTGCCTCAACAGGTACCCGAGGCCACGCCGGAACCGGTAGACATAACGGTGAACATCGCAACGCTGCCCACATCTGCGCAGCTACTAATCGATGGCCAGGTGGTGGGAACCGGAACGTACTCGCAGCAGTTTGCGCCGGGAACGGAACTCACCATCCGGGCGGAATTGGAGGGGTACGACCCGGTTGAACAGCGCCTGCTGGTTGAAGATGGTGTCCAACCAGTGCGTCTGACCCTCGAGCCGGTTGTACCACCTGCAACGGACCCGACCCCTCCCGTTGAAGAGTCGTCTCCTGCGGAGCCCCCACCGCCTCCACCCCTTCCGGGAACAGTCTCCATCGCGGTCTCGCCGGCAGACGCACAGATTCGCATCAACGGTGACGTTGCCGGAACCGGTTCGGTCCGCAGGGAGTACCCCGCGGGAACCCGACTGGACCTGCAGATCTCCCGTGAGGGATACGCTCCGCTGGCGGTCCCGGTGACGGTACAGGAAGGGGATAATAACCTTTCCTGGGAACTGGCTCGAACCCTCGGCACCCTCAGGATCTCGGCACGACCGGCAAACGCCCGAATCCGTATTGACGGCGCCGACCTGGGAACGGGAACGGTGACACAGCAACTGCCCACCGGGCAGGAGGTCACCGTTGAGGTCAGTGCCGACGGGTACCTGGCGCAACGTCGCTCAGTTGTCCTGACCGCCGGAACGATTCCCCTCTCCTTCGCCCTGGAACGCCAGCTGGCCCGGGTGGTGGTCACGGTGGAACCGGCAGACGCCCGCGTCACCATTGGAGGACGATCCGCCGGAACCGGACGGAGCGAACAGCAGGTTCCGGTGGGAGAGACCCTGGAGGTCACCGCAACCCGGCCCGGTTTTGCCCCGGGACGGGCAACGGTACAGGTGGGGCCCGCCGGTGCGACGGTACCGGTGCGATTGGAGCCACGGCCCCTGGAACGGGTGAGCCCCATTGCAACAACACCGCTGGTTCGCGGCCTGGCAAACATCGCCGGTGGCGTTGTCGGTGTGGACCGGGACGGCAGCCTCTTCGGCATCTCCGCGTCGGGAGACCCCCGGTGGTCCGTTCAGACCGGAAACGGTGGAAACGAGAACTCCCTGCCGGTGGCCTCTGGTAACCGGATCGCGTTCTCCGGGTCCGGGGAGTTTGTCGTGGTGGATTCCGGAAATGGCTCCATAACGGGCCGTCACACCCTGACCGGCACGGATTCGCATATTTTCGGCCGGCGTGCCGCGATGTGGAACGACCAGTGGGTTTACCCCACCGACGACGAACTGTTGGTCTACGACCGGGACGGCCGCTCCATCGTCCGCAGGATCCAGATCCCCGGGGGTTCCAAATCCAGCGCTGCCGTATCAGGGTCCATGGCGATTCTGGTGAATCAGCAGGGCTCGTTTCAGCTGATCGATCTCTCATCAGGGACCGCCATAGCCGCCATCCCCACGGGGATGCAGCAGCCGGTAGCGCTGGCTCCCGCAGTGGCAGGAAATCGTGCGTTTGCCGCCGGGCGTCGCGGTACCGCTGTGGCGATCGATACCCAGGCGCGATCAGTTCTGTGGGAAGTGAGTCTTCCCGGCGGCACCGGGGTCTTTGTGGACCCGGTGGTCAGCGGCGAGGCGGTACTGTTCCTGGTACGGGATACCATCGTGGCTCTCAGCATCGGCGACGGACGGCAGCTGTACACCCTGGCTCAAGCGGCCGGAGCACCCCTGATACGGAATGGCGTGCTGTATTACGGTACAACCGGCGGCGAGTTCCGTCGGGTTGACGCCGCTACCGGAGGAATCACCGGCCGGGTGACCCTGCCCGCTCCGGCGTCAGGAGCGCCCACGGTGGCAGGAGAGCTCATTGCGATGGCGCTGCGTACCGGCTCGGTGGCGTTTGTTCACCCGGAAGGAATCGTGGCGCAGCGCTGATGCTCTTCAGATTGTACTGCCGCCTGGTACAGGGGGTCTTTCGAATGGTGATGCCCCTGCTCCCCTGGCGGGAGCCGGAGCTCACCCAGGACCCCGGGTGCGTGACCACCCTGCCCGGGACGATCGCCAACGCCGGGGTCTCCCGGGTTCTGGTGGTGACCGACCGGGGTATATCCGCCCTGGGCATTCTCGATCCTCTTCTGGCGGCCCTGGGGGAGGCGGGCATATTCTATCGGGTCTACGACGGAACCAGCGCCAACCCCACCGTGGATAACGTGGAGGAAGCGCTGACCCTGTACCGACAAGAGCGCTGTCACGGGCTGCTCGCCGCCGGTGGGGGCTCCCCAATCGACTGCGCCAAAGGTGTGGGAATCCGTGCCGTCCGGCCCCGCAGGTCCCTGGCATCGCTGAAGGGGGTGTTAAAGGTACGACGGCCCCTGCCACCGCTGTTCATCGTCCCCACAACCGCCGGCACCGGCAGCGAAGTAACTCTGGCGGCGGTGATTTCAAGTCCGGAGCGTCACGAGAAGTGCGTCATCATGGATCCTGCATTGATTCCTCACTACGCCGTGCTGGACGGGGAGGTCACCACCGGTCTGCCGGCAGACCTGACCGCCACGACCGGGATGGACGCGCTGACCCACGCGATAGAAGCGTTCATCGGGGGCAGCAATACTCCTCGGACGGAAGAAGACGCCGTCACCGCAACAGCGTTGATATTCGAGTACCTGCCCCGAGCGTTTGAGAACGGCCTCGATCTTGAAGCACGCCAGCAGATGCTGCGGGCTTCTTATCTGGCGGGTCGCGCATTCACCCGCGCCTACGTTGGCAACGTCCACGCCATCGCCCACACCCTTGGCGGTTTCTACAACGTTCCTCACGGCCTGGCAAACGCGATCATCCTTCCTCACGTCCTGGAGTATTACGGCGATTCCATCACCGCCCGTCTCACCGAGCTCTCCCTTCGTGCCAGGATTGCTCCGGACGGAGCGGCGTTCCTGGAACGTATCCGCTCCATGAACCGTCAGCTCGGCATTTCCGAGTTCGTTGGCGGTGTGGACCCGGCGGATGTGCCGCTGATGGCCCGCCGTGCTCATCGGGAGTCAAACCCCCTGTATCCGGTGCCCCGCATCTTCTCCGTGGAAGACTTCAGAACGCTCTACCGGATCATCACAAACGACTTTTCGGACCGTACTTCGCCGGCACCCAGGTCTGATCGTTGATCGGCGGGCGGACGTACTCCTCAACGGGCTGCCGTGGTGGCAGCTCCATCGGTTCCGGGGTGAGATCCTTGTAGGGAATCAGCGACAACAGGTGACTGATGCAGTTGAGCCGGGCGTGCTTCTTCACGTCTGCATCTACCACGTACCACGGTGCCTGCTTGATATCGGTGTGGTTGAACATGGTGTCCTTGGCCCGGGAGTAGTCCACCCACTTCTCCCGGGACTGAAGGTCCATCGGGCTCAGCTTCCATCGCTTGGTCGGGTCGGCGATCCGGGCCTGAAAGCGTCGCTCCTGCTCCTCGTCGCTGACGGAAAACCAGTACTTGATCAGGATGATGCCGGAACGGACCAGCATCCGTTCAAACTCGGGACAACTGCGAAAGAACTCCTGATATTCCTTCTCGGTGCAGAATCCCATCACCCGCTCCACCCCGGCGCGGTTGTACCAGCTGCGATCAAAGAGGACGATCTCCCCCGCTGCAGGCAGGCGGCTCACGTACCGTTGAAAATACCACTGGGTCTTCTCCCGCTCGGTGGGCGTCCCCAGCGCTTCCACCCGGCAGAACCGGGGGTTCAGCGACTCGGTGATCCGCTTGATCACCCCACCCTTGCCTGCGGCGTCGCGGCCCTCAAAGATCACCACCACCTTCAGCCCCTTGTGCTTGATCCACTGTTGCATCTTAACCAGCTCGATCTGCAGCTTCCGCAGTTCCTGTTCGTAGACCTTGTTGTCGATTTTTTTGGCCATGAAGCAAACTCCCTCAATACCTGGTGCTTTTCTGTGCATTTCCCGTTACAGTATATACCCTGATGGAGCATCTTGAACGCGCATTTTCCGGTCTGATTCGCTGCAAAAGCGAGACGTTCACCGACCTCTGCCGGTACGTGATTGACTGCCATCGGCAGCACCAGCCGGTGGAGCGAACCCCACTGGGCATCTACATCCAGGAAACCCGACGGCTGGAGGAGATCCTGGACGCCTACGGCGCAAAGGGCAATCGCCGGTGGGCGCCGTTTCGCCAGGTGATAGCGGCGGCAAAATTCGCCTCTGACGGGCTGTACAAGGCGCTTCATCTCAAATATGCCCTGCCGTTCTACCGGATCAAACCGGTGGAAGGGGATTGTTCCGGCGACACCGACTGTGCAACTGCGGAGTTCACGGCGATGCTGGCGGAGATCTCCTCAAGCTTTCTCCAGATCGCCACGGAGCTCGCTGTTCCCCTGCCGGAAGAGCGTCCGTTTGTGTATTGCCGGGATGCTGAAACACCTCCGTTTCAGTTGACCCGGGACGTCCCGACCCGCAGTTCTCCCGACCCTGGACGGACCATCGTCAACCTGGCTACGTCGTTCCTGAACCAGGTGGAATCCAGCGAGATCATCGATACCTTTGAGAATGTGCAGGATCTGTCCGTACCGGAATGTCTGCCGGCAGTCTTCAACGAACGCCAGCTGCGACGGTACGAGAACGAGTTTCACACCATTCAGGCAGCCTACGACACTGCCCTGGCTGGAACCGACGTGGAGACGCAAGACGCGGACCTGCCCTTCCTGCGGGGTCATGTGACGATGATCTACCACCTGCTGGAGATCGGCACCGCCGTTGCCCATTACTACGAGCGGCACGTCCAGTTCTGCGGCGAGGGTGAAGCGCCGGCTCGATTTCTGCCGCAGGGACGGGCGCGATTCCTCCTGCTGAAGTTCAGTCTTGGCTACACCGTACGGTATCTGGAGATCGCCCAGGATCTCTGCCGGGAGCTATTGGGACGCTATGCCGAAATCGACGAGATCACCGTACCAGCTCCGATCTATCGGGGCTTCCATGTACGCCCGTCGTCGCTGGTGGCCAAGATTGTCCGACACTACGGAACGGACGTTACCATCTCCCTGGGCTCGGAGGTTTGCGATGCCTCATCGGCGATGGACATCATCCGCCTCAACGAGCGGATCTATGCGGAAAAACGCCGGCGTCTGGCCGAAGACGTGACCCGCCTGGCGCAGGCAGCGGAAGAAACCGAGTTGATGCCGGTCCTCCTGGCGCTGCTGGAGGAGCATCTGATCGTCCTGTACTCGGGAGACATCCAACTCAAGGATTTTCCCCGCGCCGCCAGCGAATCCCTGGCGGAGTACGCCAACCGCGCTGTAGCCCGGCTGCTGGCCACCGGAAAAATCGACATCAGATCGAACATCGAGGTGACCCTGCGCGGTGACATCCGTGTTCTTGAAGATGTCCGTGTCTTGGCGGATCACGGCTACGGCGAGGACAGTTTTGGTAACAATGTGACCCTGCCGCCGGAACTGAGTTACCTCAAGCGGTAGGGGATTCCCAGCGGTCTACGGTCACGAGGCAGGAGTCGCAGAGACTTTCTTGTCCGTCTGGAAGAGGGCGTAGACGTACGAGAGGATCCGGGATCGCATCAGGAGAGACGGCTTGTTGGCCTGGATGTGCAGGATGCTGACGTTGTTCTTCTGTTTGAAGTCCACCGAGCGAGCCACTCCACTCAAGATGACACCCTCGCCGTTCAACTCCACCTGCAGTTTTACCGCGATGCCTGCTTTGGCTTTCCCACCCACAGCCAGGGCGGCACCATCCTCGGAAATATCCAGTACCTTGCACCGCAGGCCCCCGCCACTCTCCAGCTGCTCATTGGCCTGGTTGATCGTCTTCAACGGGTAGATATGACCGGAAGCGCCTACCTCCCGTCGGACAGACCCGCGTTTCTGGGTGCGTACCAGGTTGTCCACATGGTTTATGTGCAGGATCGGGACCTTGCGATCCAGAAAGTCTCCCACCACTTTTGTCTCGAAATAGTACCCGGCGTCTTCCTGGCGCCAGAAATAGACTTTCAGGGGTTGTTTACTCCAGCTGAATCCTGGCGGCAGGGGGTTGCCCCGGGGGTAGGTAACGGCCATGTACCGTCGATTGGTCTCAATCAGCTTGGACAGATACACGCCGCTGCCACCCAGGGTGATCTTGAAGGTCTGCCCGGGGGTGATTGATCGCGTGGAGGTGAGACCCAGTCGGTACTTTGGCTGGTTGAACTCAACCCTGGCGCGGAAGTCAAAGAGTTTGTTGAGAAACTCAAGGTTGCGCTGTTGCTCCTCAGTACCCTTGGAGCGAAACCCGACGATGGCCGAACGAATGCACCGGTCCAGTGTTTTGACACTCCAGAAGAGGGTTGTGGGATTCTTGAGGCGGTTCTCCTGAGCAACCTGACGCAGCAAGCTGATCTCGGAAAAGGAAAAACCAGACTCCTTTCCCTTCACGTAAAACTGAATCCACGGGAACTTCAGTCCACCAGTGACGGCAAGAAAGATCAGGAAGGAGATAACAAGTAGGGAGAAGATAACCAGGACCCAGATCAACACATTTTTCCTCTTGACCTATGGTACCGTAAAGAACACCAATCAGTAAAGATTTACCGTCTGGACAGCGCCGTTTTCCTCATTCATAATCGCCGAATGGTGAATATCCGCGGGGAGTTAAGAGAGATTCTGGTACTTTTAGCACTATTTACCGCACCGATCTTCGCCGGAACGTCGCCGGCAGGTCCGGCTGTCCTGATGATCTCCCTTGCCATCCGCAGTACCGTATTCATTCTGGTTGTACTGTACATCATCGATGTGCGGCGACGTCGGACGGAACTGCTTCCACGGGGACCCGTCTCACCGGGGCAGATTGTAGCGATTCCGGTCACCGCTATCGTGCTGCTGGGCCTGTCCGTTGCGGTGAGAAGTCTGACCCGTACCATCCCGGCTCTGCAGGGTTCCACCACCGCAGCGCAGCAGATCATGCAGGGTTTGGGGGACCACTCCACCCTGAGCATTCTTCTGCTGGTGATCCCGGCGATGGTCCTTGTGGGTTACAGCGAGGAGCTGTTCTTCCGGGCCTATCTGATCGGACAGTTCAGGCATCTCTCCCTCACACCGACCAGGGCGGTAACGGCGGCGGCGGCCCTCTTCGCGATGGGCCACGTTGGTCAGGGTCCGGCAGCGCTGCTGTTCGCGTTTCTCGCGGCGCTGTTTCTCGGGGTGGTCTGGCTGCGCCTGCCCAGAATTCATGTTCTGGCCCTGGGACACAGTGTATACAACATCGCGTCGCTCCTGTTCGCCTGGGATGGGCAGACACCCCCTGTCGTGTTATATTAAAAATATGAGATATACCGGAATCATAGCGGTTCTCTTTCTTGCATTGACCGTGACGGTCACCGGCCAGACCCGGGACAGTCGTGATCAGGCAGTAGACACGTTGCTCAGGGAAATCGGGATACGTACCTTTGACCGCTCCGTTGAGGCGGTGAACTTTGACCTGCCCCTGCTGGACGGAACGCGGTCAGTTCTCAATGACCATCGGGGAAGCTTCGTCTTTCTCAATTTCTGGGCAACCTGGTGTCCCCCCTGCAGGGAAGAGATGCCGGCGATGGAAGAGCTGCAGCGTTCGCTGGCAGACCTCCCGTTCACAATTCTGGCGGTGAGCGTCCAGGAAGACCCGGCGACGGTCTCACGATTCATCGACCAATATGGATTCACCTTTCCAATCCTGCTGGA
>SKHA01000204.1 GCA_007117185.1 Spirochaeta sp.
GAGCGTGCAGAAGACATATATCGGGATGAAGGAACCTTGTAAGGGTGCTCAGAGTGACGCCATTGCGAAATCGCCACAGCATTTCGTCGTCCAGCAGGGACCATGCGAAGGGCTCGCCGTCAATTACCCCGGTTCCGTCGGCGTTGAGAACGACACGGTAGCTGTAGATCCCGGGCTGATGGGATTCAACGGCGAATCCGCGAGTTGGATCCAGCTGCAGGGTGTATACGTCCTCCATGATCCAGGAGCCAACCACCGCCTGCCGGGGCAGCTGAGCTTCTGCCGAGACCACCAGACCACCCAGCAGCGCTGTCAGAAGGATCCTGGTAATCATTGGCCAGACTCCCAGGCGAACACTGTGGGCTGATCCACTGCGGAGGCACGAACTCCGGAGGGATTCTCCCCACCCCCACCTTCGGGTCCCAGCAGGTACGAGAACCGTAGAGCCTGATGATTGTCTATACTGCGCAGATCCTCCAGAGCAACCCGCGCCCGGGCGGTCTCCCCCGCTGCTTCGGCGGCCTGAATCAGAACCAAATGCACAGCCGCTGAGCGCGGCCGGAGGTCGGCGGCCCGTTGGGCCGCCGCCAGAGCCCGGTGATACTCTCCCTGCAGATACAAGACGTTGGCCAGGTTCACCTGTGCCGGGGCAAAACCAGGAGAGCCGGCCACCACCTGCTGAAACGTTCGCAACGCGGCGTCCACATCTCCAAACCGAGCGTGCAGGACCCCGATCTGATTGGATGTGCGAGCTGCATCGCGACCTGCAGCTGACGCGAGTTGATCCGCAAGCCCGGCCAGCACCTGGTGGTACAACACGTCCGTAACCGCTGTTCTGGTACGACCATGGACAGCCTCCACCACAGCCAGACTTGGGGCCACCACGTCAAACGTCGCTGGAGCCAGCGGCATCGGTCGGTACACTTCATGCTGTTGTCGCACCGGCAGGAACTCCACCCCCTCACCATACGCCGTCACCAGACGGGATGCTTCCCGCCATGACCGGAGAAACCCTTCCTGCAGGATAGTTGTCTCCAGGGGAATCCACACCGTACCATCGTGAACGATAATCGTCCGACCCGACCCTTCGTAGAGCCAGCGATTAGTCGCGGGCTCTCCAGTGTCAAAAGCGATGAAAACATGTCCTGGAGACGTCATGATCGCCGTGGCGATCCCGGTGGCTTCAAGCAGAGACGCCAGTAGCGAAGCGGTATCGTCGCAGTCACCAGTGCGAACCCTGAGAGTGGTTCTGGGGAAGCGCACCGTATCGAGGACTCCGGTACTGCCAAAAACCTCCGTGAAGGGTGAGTTCGGATCTTCGATATAGCGAATTCCATACGCACCAAGGGCATCAACGATCCGTGCCGCCCGCCAGACCCGCTGAGGGAGGAACCCCGACGCGTCCGGCCCTTGGCCAACCAGATCAAGGGCAAAACGTGCTACCAGGTCATCGTTGGGCGTAATGAATGAGGCCAGCTTCCCCGAGTCGTCCCAGTACAAAGCAGTGTTCCGCCGAACTCGAACAGTCCGGGTGATTGCCGACGTCTCCTCTCGGCCTCCCAGTTGGTAGTTCACCTGGAAGCGCGCGGCAACGGGCGTTTCCTCCTCAAGGCCCAAGACATCGGTAGACAGGACCAGCGGAATCGGGATAGCTACCGACTCCCCCGGTTCAATAGCCCTCACCGGGGGACTGCTTTGAGGAAAATCCAGGAACCGAAACGCCACCGTGGCCCGCACGTCGTAAATCGCCTCGTCCAGGGTATTGGTTACCGTCAGCGTCCCGACAGGGTTATCCTGGTAGTACTGGATCAGCGCCGGGAACAGGTCAGTGAACCCGGCGACATCAAGTCCCAGGGGACGCTGGTCCTGCCGGGGTGAGCTGTATTCTTCGAAGGCGCGGCGAAGCGCCGTCACCTCCGCCCTGACGCCATCCCGGAGGTCCCCGTGCCCGGCCAGCCGTGCCAGGGCCTGCTCATAGAACTGTACCGTGACGGAAAAGGTAGCCCGGGCCGACTCCGGCCCGAGGTGTTCGAGGATTTCAAGGGTGCGATCACGACCTTGTCGGGCCTGCCCCGCGAGGAAGAGCCCCTCTACGCGGGTAAGGGCCGCTTCCGCAGAAGCGTCAAACGGGTCGATATCCAGGACATTCCGCCACGCCTCCACCGCCAGCGAAAGAGCACCGTGGTCAGTGTACGCCCGGGCACGGTCCAGATACGCATCGAAATTCGTCGGATCCGCTGCGAGCACCCGGTTTCCCGCCAGAATCCGGTCATCCAGCTCCGACGGGACCATCCGATTCTCGAGGTCCACCAGGCGATACACCTTTTGGGCGCTGATGTTGGCAAGGTAGATGTATCCTCGATCAGGGTCCACCGCCATACTCTGAATCATCGCGAAGTTACCCCCCAGAGGAGGAGGCAACCCTCCAAGACGCCATAGCGGGACACCTCGGCGGTCAAAGCGATAGAGTGCGTCCACCGCAAGAACCAGAAAATCTCCGTCAGGAAGGGTTTGCAAGGCCCGGACACCGCCACGGTCTTCCGACCGCAACAACGGAACGATGGTATCCACCCGAACCCCTTCGGCAGTATAGATGAGGATCGCCCCGGTCATCACGTCCCAGGTCCAGAGCGTCCCCTCCGGCCCCGCAGCGGCTGCAAATACGTAGGAGTACTCCGTAGGAAAAAGATCCAGCACGTGCTCCCGGCGACCGTCCAGGCGGACTGCCCGACGGCTGGTGGCGTCAATCATTACGTAACTACCGTCGGACAGGGGCAGCGAGACCGCCGGCGTATCCACGGTGCTGCGCAGACGCTGGTGGCGATCAAACCCCGGACGAATCACGAAGATCTGACCCCCCGTTGCGGTACGGGCGAAGATCGTTCCCGCAGCGGTGACGCTGACGTTGTATGCGTAGGAGATGCGATCTGTCGTAAACAACTCGCGACCGGGTTTGCCCACCTCCCGGTAGAGCGGGTCCAGTTCAACCGCAGCAACGCTGGTTCCGATCAGCAGATTTCCGTTGGCCGCCACCGCTACCGACGAGGGGTAGACCGAAGCTGCATACCCAAGATCAGCTGTAGAGATCATACTCCCTGACAGCTCATCCAGAAAGACCGGCCCCTCTCCGGGACTCATCGTAGCCAGCCCCTGAAGGGAGGAATACTGATATCGGATGGAGTGGGCCACGTCCCGGGAGAGGTGTTCCCCCCAGCGTCCAAAGAAGTTCTGAGGCTGGCCGGCGGTGCCCGCAGCGGCGTCGGTCATGGTGAGGATCAGCGCCCGTCCATCCTCGACGTTGTTTGCCAGCACGTCGACGGTAAATGCCGGAGGGGCGGTCCGCGGCGCAGAGGCAGCGCCGTTACCAGAACGCTCCGTCGGATCCCCTGCGTAGCTTACAAAAAACACTTCCGGAAACAGCTCACTCGCTTCCCGAGCTGCCCGTGAAAGAGCGGCATCTATGGTTGTCCGGGCCTGTGGAGTATCCGGAAAGATCACAGGACGATTGATCCGGACATGATCAACCGCCACGAGATTTGCTGCTCCTGTTACCAGTGCAAGCAGCGTCAGTGCCAGTGTGAACCCGGAACGACCACGCACTGCGGTCTGCCCTGCCGCTACACGGCTGTAACCGGTGCCCGGCGATGCCGCAAGATCTGAGTCAGTACCGGAACGGCCACGACCCCCAGTCCGATCAAATCCATCGTCACGTCAGGGTTGATCAGCATCAGCGCACCTGCCAGGAAGAGTACACGCTCCCAGATTTTCGTCTTGGAGATAAAGAAATCCTGCACCGCGCTGGCGAACGCCACCACACCAATGACTGCGCTGATAATCGCCGTGATTGCCTGAACGGCGGTGACATCAAGAAGAAGCAACTCCGGACTCATGGCGAAGATGAAGGGGATCAAAAACCCTGCGGAAGCCAGCTTCAGCGCCTGCACCCCCGTTTTGAAGGAGTCGCCCCCTGCAATCCCCGCTCCGGCGTACGCCGCCAGGGCCACCGGTGGGGTCACGTCGGCGATGACACCAAAGTACAGGATAAACAGATGCGCCGCGATCAGAGGTACTCCAAGCTGAACCAGGGCGGGAGCGGCCATCGTTGCCAGAACGATGTACTTGGCGGTGGTAGGCAACCCCATTCCCAGGATGATTGAAGCCACCATCGTCAGCAGCAGGGTGGGCAGCAGCAGCCCCCCGGCAAGACTCACAATCAAGTTGGCGAAGGTAAGACCCAACCCGGTGAGGGTGACGATACCAACGATGATACCCGCGCAGGCGCACGCTGCGGCAACGCTGACCGCTTTCTTGGCGCCATCCTCCATCGCCATGAGGATCGACTTGAACTTTATCCGGGTATGCTTGCGGAACATGCACACCACCAGCGCCACGATGATGCTGAGAAAAGCGGCACGCAAGGGGGAAAATCGAATGAGGAACAGAACCACCGCGACAAGCGGCAGAATGAGGTGAAAACCCATGAAGAAGGTACTGCGAAACTCCGGCAGCTCATCTTTGGGAATTCCCTTGAGTCCCCGCTTTGACGCCTGCAGGTGCACCATCACCATCACCCCGACGTAGTACAGCAGCGCCGGGACAACAGCGCTCACCACAATCTGAATGTAGGGAATGTTGGTGAACTCGGACATGATGAACGCGGCAGCACCCATCACCGGCGGCAGGATCTGGCCTCCGGTTGAGGCGGCGGCTTCCACCGCTCCGGCAAAGTTCGGCTTGTAACCGATCTTTTTCATCAGCGGGATGGTAAACGCTCCGGTAGTTACCGTGTTGGCGATGGAGCTACCGGAGATGGAGCCCATAAACCCGCTGGCAAGGACCGCCGCTTTGGCAGGGCCCCCTTTTCGATGTCCGGCAACGGCAAAGGCCACATCTATGAAAAACTGACCCACTCCGGTGATGTCCAGAAACGAGCCAAAGAGAATAAACATGAAAACGAAGGTCGCCGAAACACCCAGGGGCGTTCCGAAGATCCCTTCGGTAGTGGTATACAGCTGGTCAACAACGCGAACGTACGAGTACCCGCGGTGGCCAAGCATACCCGGCAGGTACGGTCCGGCGAAGGCATAGCCGATGAAGACCAGCGCGATGATGGGAAGCTCCGGACCGATACTGCGCCGGGTGATCTCCAGGACCAGCCCAATAGTGATAACACCCAGGAAGAGATCCATTGAGGTGGGAAGTCCACCACGACGAACCAGCGTTTCGTAATTGAGCAGGATGTATGCGGTAACAACCACTCCAAGAATGGCAAAGACCCAGTCTAGAATTGCCACGCGATCTTTGCGGGATTTCTTGGTGGACGGGTACATGAGAAAACCCAGGACCAAAACGAAAAGCAGGTGCAACGCCCGCTGTTTCATGGTCAGCAGAAGGCCGAACCCGGCGGTATAGAGGTGGAACGCAGACATCGCGATTGCAATAGCCGTCACAAGCAGCGCAAGGATCCCCCGCAGGTTTCGCGTGTTCGCAGACTTGTCGAACTGCGCAATCTTTTCTTCGATATTGATGGTGGTGTCGCTCATTATTGCCCGGTCCCCTCTCGCTTCAGAAGAATAGGCGCCATCGCATCGCTTTGCGCGCCGTTATGATAACGAGGCTACCAGCCTCGACAAAATCCAGAAGAACTGTCGTGGAGCGGTCCGGAACAGTCAGCGTCTGCTCGGAACCAACGCTTACCCGCAGGGGAATCTCCGGCAGGAGCCGGTTGATACCTCCAATGATGTAGCGGTCGCCATCCTGGCGGAACTCGCCAAAGTTTTCCGTTGGAAGCCCGGCACCGAAAGCACTGTGCTCCGTTCGGACAAGCAAGAATGAGTCAGAGCCGGCAAGGACGAAGACCTCCCTCACCGGCGACCTGACGACGGAATGCTGGTAGTCCAGATGAAACTCGCTTCCGTCAGGTAGCGAAAAACGGTGGACAACCTGTCCGTCAGATTCGAGCTGCACCACCTGCACCGGCCACAAGGAAAACACCGTAGCGGCAACGGAGAGGATCAGCAGCCCGAAAAGGGCCAGCGTTACACTGGCCCTCATGGAGTCGATTATCGGCCCATCTCCCGATAAAAGCGAGCCGCACCGGGGTGCAGATCAATGGGCATACCATTGGTTGCGGTTTCCAGTGTGAGGTTACCACCCCGGGCATGAGCAGCAGCGAACGCATCCAGATTCTCGAACCAGGCTTTGGTGACGTTGTAGACCACATCATCACTGAGACCCGCGCGAGCGAACATCATCGCCAGAACCGCTACGGTCTGAACGTCCGAATCCTGGTTGCGATACGTTCCAGCGGGGATCGTCACCTTGTCGTAGAAGGGGAAGTCCGCGATGAGGCTGTCAGCCATATCACCGGCGATAGAAAGAATGCGCACGTTGTGGGTGGTGGAAACGTCGGTAACCGCAGCAGTGGGAGTACCGGCAGTGACGAACGCGGCGTCAACGTTACCGTCTTTGAGAGCGTCGGCCGCTTCTGCGAAACTCAGGAAGTCCGCGCGGATATCATCGTAGGAGATACCGTGGGCGGTGAGAATCTGTCGGGCGTTGGCCTCAGCACCACTTCCGGGAGCTCCAACGGCAACGCGCTTGCCACGAAGGTCGTTCACCGAGTTGATACCGGCGTTGGCGTTCACGACGATCTGGATCACTTCCGGATACAGGGAAGCAACACCGCGCAGGTTGGTCAGCGGAGCGCCGTCAGAGAACATCTCCACGCCGTTGAACGCGTAATAGGCAATGTCATTCTGCATCAGCGCAAAGTCCACCTCGCCGTTATTCAGCAGGTTGCTGTTAACAACGGACGCGCCGGTTGATTCGGCGTTGGCGGTGGTGTTGGGGACGTTCTCGGTGATAATGTTGGCAAACGCACCACCCAGGGGAAAATACACCCCGGCGGTTCCACCGGTGGCCACGGCGAGACGCGTGATCGGCGCGGCGGCCTCACTTTGACCGGAAGCAAATGCCCCCAGAACTGACACAGTCAGCAATACAACGATGAGAAGTGAAAACTTGGATTTCATATCTCTTCCTCCCTTTTTTGGAAACTTTTCGGCGAGACTGCAGGCAGAACTCCCCGAATTCTTTTAGCCAGCAACGCTGGTTAAAATAATACTCCTGTCGTTTGGCCCTTTCGTCAAGGGAATCACCGTCAATTTGTCCAATAAGCGCGATCATTGCACAGGCAGATCATCCTGAGTACACTTTTTCCACCATGAAGGCCATGTATCGGACCGGTCGGGAGCTGCGCCAGGCTGCCCGCTCGGGGAATTTCAGCGGGCATACCAGCGGCGAGGCACCGGGATCGGTCCAGGCAAACCTGGTCATCCTGACCCGGGACTGGGCCTGGGATTTTCTCGTGTTCGCCCAGCGCAACCCCAAGCCGTGCCCCATCCTGGAGGTGGGAGAGGTGGGTGATCCCCTCACCCGGATCATCGCCGATGGCGCGGATATCCGCACGGACATACCCCGCTATCGCGTCTACATCGACGGTGACCTGGCGGAAGAACCCCTGGAAATCACCTCCCGCTGGCAGGAGGACTTCGTCTTCTTTCTTCTGGGATGCAGCTTCACCTTTGAGCACGCCCTGTCCGAAGCGGGAGTTCCTCTGCGGCACAACCAGGAAGGGGTCAACGTTCCCATGTACCGAACCGCTCGGGAGTGCGCCGGGGCCGGTCGTTTCAAGGCCTCACCGATGGTGGTGAGCATGCGCCCCCTTACCCCGGCGGATGCGATCCGGGCGGTGGAGATTACCCGGGAGTACCCCGGCGTCCACGGCAGCCCGGTGCATATCGGCGACCCTGATGGACTGGGCATCGCTGACATCACCAGGCCGGAATGGGGTGATCCCGTCACGATCCGGCAGGGAGAGGTGCCGGTGTTCTGGGCGTGCGGTATCACCCCGCAACTTGCGGCGCTGGTAAGCCGCCCCCCGATCATGATAACCCACGCCCCGGGACACATGTTTGTTGGAGACAAGGCAGATTATGAGTTCAGACTCTCCGGTTGACCCGGACGCAACCGCTGCGGCGATTACTGGGGTGATCGAGCGGGACCCGGGGGGACGCGGACTGGCTCACTGGGCGGCAGCCGGTCAGGTTCTGGAGGCGGCGCACTCGCTTCTCGACGCCAACAGGGTGGTGATCACCACCGGATTCTACATCCTCCGCGGCGGGGCTATCGAGACCGACGGCCCTCTGGGGGCGGTCCAGCTGGCGAATGCCCTGGTCTGTCTTGGCAAGGAGGTAGTCCTGGCCGTTGACGACCATGCAGGACGAATCATCAGCGCCATCGCCGGTGACCTGCCGGTGATAACCCTGCCTCCGGGAGATTCTGAGGAACTGCGCCGGTTGATCACTCCGGAAACGACGCACCTCGTTGCGGTGGAACGCCCGGGGCGAGCAGCCAACGGTGGCTATTACAACATGCGCGGTGACGAGCTGAGCGAGCACGTGGCAGCGATGGACGAACTGTTTCTGCCTCCCCGTCGGGAATACGTCACCATCGCGATCGGGGATGGAGGAAACGAGCTGGGAATGGCGGCGGTATCGGAGAAGATTCGTCTGCACGTACCGAACGGTGAACGTATCAGCTGTCGCACCCCTGCCGATCTGTGTATCTATGCGGGAGTAAGCAACTGGGGTGCCTACGGTCTGTGCGCGATGCTCTCGGTTCTGACCGGTTGCTGCCTCCTGCCAAAGCCATCACAAATCATCGAGATGCTGGAGTCCCTCGTCGCGGCGGGTGCGGTGGACGGCGTATTGCTGTCTCGAACGATGACCGTTGACGGACTACCCCCGGAATACGAGCGGGAAACGGTTCAGCGACTGCGCGAGCTCACCGGAGCGTGGGATGGATAAGATCATCCGCAGTGACTTGGGCGACGCGGCCATGCTCTGGACATGGCCCGGGGGAATCAGCCGCGACCTGTCCCGGCGGGTCCTGAGAGCCTACCGGCAGTGCCACAGTGACCCGGAGCTGCGCCGGGCCGGGGTTGTCGATGTGGTTCCTGCCTACTGCTCCATAGCTGTCCACTTCGACGTGACCGCGGCGGATGTTCCGACAATCTGCAGTCGTGTGGAGGAGCTGATGAACTCGAACACCATGGGGGATGACGACATTCTTGTCGACACCGGCGTAGGTACCGGTAGTGACGAAGAAGCAACGGTAGTACTGCCGGTGAAATATGACGGCGAGGACCTGCCCCGTGTTGCAGAGTTGACCGGACTGGACATCCCCCGGATCATTGCGTTGCACCAGGAGCGCCCCTGCACGGTGGCGATGATCGGCTTTCGGCCGCACTTTCCTTACCTGATCGGGATGGCAGAGGAGCTGGCAACACCACGCCTGAGTTCGCCCCGTAAACGTGTTCCTGCCGGATCAGTGGGAATAGCCGGACCACAGACCGGCGTCTATCCCCTGGAATCTCCAGGTGGGTGGAATATTATCGGGACCACCGACCCGGCGCTGCTTGTCTCCCTTCGTCCGGGAGACACCGTACGGTTTACGGAGGTGACAGATGCTGCCCATCAACTGTGATATCGGTGAGCGCGGAGCGGACCACCCGGTGGATCTGCAGCTGATGGCCTGGATCGATATCGCCAGCGTCGCCTGTGGCGGTCACGCCGGAGACAACCGCAGTGTGGAAGCGTTCCGTGGTCGCGCAGAGAAACGGGGCATCGCCGTGGCTGCCCACCTATCCTACCCGGACCGGGAGAACTTCGGTCGCCGGAGTATCGAGATCCCGTGGGCGGAGCTTCTGGAATCGCTCCACCGGCAATACGCACTGATGGCCGACGTGACGATGGTCAAGTTTCACGGGGCCCTGTACAACGACAGCTGCCGCCACGAAGACCTGGCGGAGACTCTGGCGGGCTGGCTGACAGAGACAGCGTGTACCACCGTCATCACCGCTCCTGCCTCGACCCTGGCCCAGGCGTGCGCCCGCGCCGGGATCGCCGTCTTCACCGAAGGGTTCGCCGAGCGCCGGTACCGCCTGGACACCGAGGACGGATCTCTCTCGCTGGTCAGCCGGGAGCGCAGCTGGGCCAGCATCCACGACCTGCAGGAAGCGCTGGGACAAGCGCGCCGGATCGCCGGGAGTCATACAGTGGAAGCGGTTGTTGAAGCTGACGGCAGGATCGTCGAGACCCGCACCGCCCCACTGCCGGCGCAGACGATCTGCATCCATTCGGATTCACCGATCGCTCTTGATCTTGCCCGGGAGCTGAAAGGGTGATGCCAACCGCCGAAGACGTGGTCAGCACAACCGGGGCAGGGATCTTCCGCTGGCAGGGAGCCCCCCGATACGGCCGGCAGGACCTTGGATTCACCCCCGGTGGTGCCCAGGACCGGTTCGCCCTCGCCAGCGGCAACGCC
>SKHA01000102.1 GCA_007117185.1 Spirochaeta sp.
ATCGACGGAGCCGCCGGTGGTCGGTTTCTGTATGAACTGCAGCAATTGATGGAACAGCCGGCGCGATTGCTCTTCTGAGAAGGAAAGACCCGAGAAAGGAAGAACTACTATGGCTGAATACGATTATGATCTGGTTGTCCTCGGTGCCGGCCCCGGCGGCTACGTGGCGGCGATTCGCGCCTCCCAGCTGGGGTTGAAGGCGGCGGTTATTGAGAAGGAGGCCCCCGGCGGGGTCTGTCTCAACTGGGGGTGCATTCCCTCCAAGTCGCTGATTCATCAGGCTGAGAGCGTCCACACCGTGGAGGAGCTGACCAAACTGGGCGCAAAGGTGGACCTCTCGGGGTTGGATTACGCCAAAGTCCACCAGAAGTCCCGGGACGCGGCGGGGAAACTCTCAAAGGGCGTACAGGCGCTGCTCAAGAAGAACAAGATTGACTATATCGAGGGCAACGGGGTTTTCTCAGGACCCCACGAGATCTCCGTGGACGGCAAAAAGACGGTGACCGGAGCCAGCGTACTGATCGCAACGGGCTCCCGCTCCCGGGAGATACCCGGTTTCGAGTTCGACGGTAAGAAGGTTCTTGATTCACGGCAGATCCTTGGGATGACGACCCTGCCGAAAAAGCTGATCATCCTGGGAGCCGGGGCGATTGGAATGGAGTTTGCCTACGTCATGAACGCTTTCGGGGTAGAGGTGACGGTGATCGAGATGCTCGATCAGATCCTTCCCCTTGAAGATGCCGAAGTGGTGTCGGTTGTGGAGAAAGCGTTCAAACGCTACGGCATCGAGATGCGGACAGCGACAAAAGCGAAGAAGCTGGATCGGTCCGGCAAGGGCATCAAGCTTGATGTGGAGAGTGGCGGCAAGGAAGAGACCCTCGCGGCGGATATGATTCTGGTTGCGGTGGGCCGGGCTCCAAATACAGAAGAAATCGGCCTGGACCGTGTGGGGGTGACCACCGATCGCGGCTTCGTGGTGGTGGGTGACTACTACCAGACCGCCGTTCAGGGGATATACGCTATTGGTGACGTGACGGCTTCACCCCTTCTGGCGCACGTGGCCAGCAAAGAAGGGGAGATAGCGGTAGAACACATCGCCGGGCACAACCCGGAGCGCCGGATCGATCCGGATCTTATTCCTTCGGCGGTGTATTGCGAACCCCAGGTGGGAAGCTTCGGCGTCACCGAGAAGAAAGCGAGCGAACGGGGACTCAACTTCAAGACGGCAACGTTCCCCTACCGCGGCGCAGGAAAGTCCGTGGCGGTTGAGAAGAGCGAGGGCATCGTCAAGATCGTCTACGACGCGGGCACCCGGGAAATTCTCGGGGGTCACGTGGTGGGTGCCAACGCGACTGAGCTGATTCACGAGTTGCTCCTGGCGAAGAAAGCAGAGCTGCTACCGGAAGACATCGCCACTATGGTACACGCCCATCCAACCCTCTCCGAAGCGGTGATGGAAAGCGCCCGAGTTGTGGAGGGGTGGCCAATCCACTTCTGATGAGCGACTTGGACACTCACGGGCAGCCCGGTTCGTCTTCCAACGGCGGCAATCGTCCGGTCCGGCAGATCCGTCTGCCCTCCGGATTTTTGCGGGCAAATACCATCTATCTCTTTATCGTCGCTCTGGTGGCAGTAGGGGTGGTACTGCGACTCATGGGAGGGATCTTTATCCCCTTCGTGATCGCCCTGCTGCTCTCTTTCGTCTTCGCGCCGCTGGTGAGCGGGCTGGTGAAGGTACGCCTTCCTCGAATTATCGCCGTTTCCATCACCCTGATCGTCTTCGTGGCGTTCGGGTATCTGATTGTGCTGGTGGTGTATTCCAGCGTTCAGAGTCTGCTCAGGGAGTTTCCCAAATACCAGTTGCGTTTCACCCTGCTGCTGCGGGAGATGATCGAACAGTTTGACCTGCCGGCGGACTTTTTCAGCCAGATGGAGATTACCCGCAACATCGGAAACGCCCTGCTGGCGTTTTCTGGAAACTTTATGTCGTTCGCCAGCGGCTTCATGGTGGTATTTATCTTCCTGCTCTTTCTCTTGATGGAACAGCCGTATCTCAAGGGAAAGATGTCCATCGCGTTCCGCGATTCCACCACTCGCCGTTTTGCCATCGTCCTGGCTCACATAAACCAGCAAGTGGCCCGCTATATCGGGGTCAAGCTGGTGGTGAGCTTTCTGACCGCTGTGGTCGTATATATTCTCTTTCGGCTGATCGGGGTGGATTTTCCGTTTATCTGGGCGATCATGACCTTTCTCTTCAACTTCATCCCGTCCATCGGTTCAATCGCGATCACCTTCATTACCGGGGTTTTCGCGATTGTCCAGTTTCTACCGGAGTGGAACCCCATCATCGCTACGTTTGTGGGCATGGGATTAACCCAGTTCATCATCGGGAACGTCATCGATCCGAAACTCCTTGGGGATCGCCTCAATTTGAGCCCCGTGGTGATCCTGCTGTCCCTGTTGATCTGGGGCTGGCTGTGGGGTACTGCGGGACTGTTTCTGGCGGTACCTCTTACGGTGACGATCAAGATCATTCTTGAGAACGTACCGGGGTTGGAAGCGTTTGGTGTCCTCATGGGTACCGGTAACTTTCGAGAACGGAAAAAACGACAGAGTAAACAGCAGGAGGAGCGCGCACGATGAGAATTCTAACCGGTGATCGCCCAACAGGACGGTTGCACCTGGGGCACTACGTGGGCTCCCTCAAGAACCGCGTCCGACTCCAGGACAGTTACGAATGCTTCTTCATCATTGCGGACCTGCACATGCTGACCACCCGTCCGGAGAAGGAGGCCGTTGCGGCGATAACGTCCAACGCCCGGGAGATGGTGCTGGATTACCTGGCTGCCGGCATAGATCCGCAACGATCGGTGATCTATCTGCAGAGCGCTGTTCCGGAGATCTACGAATTGAACCTTTTTCTGGAGATGCTGGTCACAGTACCGCGGCTGCAGCGTCTTCCCAGTCTGAAGGATATGGCCCGTAACGCCAATCTTTCGGAGATGCCCTTTGGTCTGCTGGGATACCCTGTCCTTCAAAGCGCTGACATCCTCCTGCCCCGGGCACATCTTGTTCCGGTGGGCAAGGACAATGAAGCCCATGTGGAGCTCACCCGAGAGATAGCCCGGCGGTTCAACAACCTGTATGGCGAGGTATTTCCTGTTCCGGATGTCCTCATCGGAGATGTCCCGACCCTGGTTGGTACCGACGGTGGTGCCAAGATGTCCAAGTCATTGAACAACGCAATCTATCTCTCTGATGACGCCCGGACGGTGGAGAAGAAGGTTCGCGGGATGTACACCGACCCCAAGCGCATAAGTGCGGACGTTCCCGGGACTGTTGAGGGTAACCCCGTCTTCGTGTATCACGACATCTTCAACGCCGACACCGAACAGGTGAACGACCTGAAACAACGCTACCGCACTGGAACGGTGGGGGACGTTGAGGTGAAAGAAAAGCTGGCCCTTGCGATCAACACGTTTCTGGATCCCCTGCGGGAGCGGCGTGAACACTTTGCAACCCAGAAAGGTCTGGTGGACCTGGTGATTCATGAGGGAACGATGCGCATGCGCGACGAGGCGCGGGAAACACTGGTTGCAGCGCGGCGCGCTATGGGTCTCAGCGGGGTGTGGAATTCGATCCGTCGCAAAGCCGAGGAGGCCGGAAAACGCCGTGACGCCTGAGAAGCGAGCTGCTTTTCAGGACCTGATTCGCTCAGAGGGACAGAAACACTTTCGTGGGATGCCGTGGCGTGATGATCCCAACCCCTACTATGTCTACGTATCGGAGATCATGCTCCAGCAGACGCAGGTCTCCCGGGTGCTGGAAGCGTTCCCCCGTTTTCTGGAGCGCTTTCCCGGGCTTGAGTCTCTTGCCGCAGCGGAGTTTCCGCAGGTGCTGGCGGTGTGGTCCGGGCTGGGCTATAACCGCCGGGCGCGGTACCTCCACGAGGGAGCACGACTGATCCAGCGACAGTGGGGGGGCGTTCTGTCGCCGGACCCACTGGTGTTGCAGACCCTGCCCGGGGTGGGCATCAATACCGCCGGGTCCATCGCGGCGTTCGCCTACGACGCCGCAGTGGTCTTTATTGAGACGAATATCCGTCGCGTATTCATTCATCACTTCTTTCCGGATGCTGAGGATGTGCACGATCGGCAGGTTCTGCCGTTGATTCAGGAGACCCTCCCCAACGACCGCTGTCGCCAGTGGTACTGGGCGCTGATGGACTACGGCACGCACCTTGCCAGGACACA
This sequence comes from Spirochaeta sp., assembly GCA_007117185.1. Classification (GTDB taxonomy): domain Bacteria; phylum Spirochaetota; class Spirochaetia; order DSM-27196; family Alkalispirochaetaceae; genus Alkalispirochaeta. The sequence goes on from SKHA01000102.1 coordinate 4,254, forward strand.
AACCAACCCGAATCGTCGCAGCTCACACCATTCGCGGCAGAAGCCCTTTATCGGCAGCCTGCGCCAGATCCGCGGAGCTATACTGAAAACCCTCGCCAGTGAGGGAATGATCGCAGCGGAGCAGGTCTCGGAATACGGAGGCTTTCCGGAGGACAGGATCACCACTGCTGTGGACGCCCTGGAACGTGAAGGGTTTCTCCTGCGGGACCACGCGGGGAATATCACCCTCAAGCGTTGACAGCGCCACTGGACTGAGCAATCAGTTCACGATGCCAGGTAATCAGCCGGTGGTGAAGCTCGTTTCGCTCGCCGGGGATGTCCACCATCACCCGAAAGATCGGCTCCGTCCGGCTGCCGCGCATCCACAGCGCACCCCGAGGCGTTCCGTCGCTTCCGTTCAGCAGAACCCGCAACCCGCCAGCGTGGTCGCCGCTCCTGTTTCCGGCACCCTGGCGAGTCTCCACGCCCTCGTAGTTGAGGATCTGGTAGGTGGTGACTCCAAGTTCAGTTGCCACTTCCTCCCGAATCTCCGAAAACCGCTGCTGCAACAGCGCTTCATAGCGCTCTTTCAGCTCCTTCTGAGAAATCGGTGGTACCTGCATCTTTGCCAGGGGGTCGTCGGTTGCCGTCGTTGTGTAAACCGGCAACAGAGAACGTGCCTCCGCCAGTGAGATTCCCTCGTGCCCCGGCATGAGGGGCAGGCTGTGGAGCTTCAGAAGGGAGAGGAGGGTGTTCATGGGATCCCGAACCGCCGCCGGGGGAAGGATCGTACCGCCGTTGGAGCCTTCGCCGACAACGGGAACCCGCCACCCTTCCCGGGCCAGCGATCGTCCCAGGGCGACGACGTTGGCTTCACCCACCTCCGCCCGGAAAATACGGGCGCCCAGAGGGCTCGCGATCTCCTCGACTCGCAGGGACGTTGGTCCGTTGACTACCACCGCCAGCGGGTCGTCGTTCTTCCCGAGGTATCGGATCCATGAGAGCTCGATGAGCATCACCAACGAAAATACTTCCTGCGCTGACAGCAGGACCGGTTCCCCTTCAGGACCCATGAACACCAGATTTCCCCGGTCACCGTCGTTGTCAGGTACATACGCAACGCTGAACGCGGGGTCCCGGCGGTGATGCTCACGCAACGCCTCCGCAGCTTCCTGAAGGCCTGCTCCCTCCGGCAAGATCTGGTGGGCTATCCTCCCGGGAGAATCGTTGATGAACGCCGCGCGTACACCCAGCCACGGCAGCAGGCTGCGGTCAGGACCGGCACAGCGGGCGCTGCCGTTGAGATCTCCGAGGATCCCCAGGGGACGTGCGTCAAGCCCCCGACGCAAGTCGATGGTGAACGACTCTTCCTCCATCCCTGACGCGGCGGCCACGGCAAGGACAAACCGCTGGTACACATCCAGGCTCTGTCGATGCCAGCGGGGCTGGTCCGAAAGAACCTCTTGCAGCGCCTCCCGGGGGAGGTGACGCACCGCACCGGCCCGGGTCTGCAGATACTGCTGGTCCGCAACGCATTTGCGAAACAACCGGGCTACCTCTTCCGCTTCGGCCCCTGCCAGAACCCCCCCGTCCCCCCGGCCCATCTTGAACCCGTTGTACCCTACCGGGTTATGGCTTGCGGAGATGTAGAAGAACCCCGAAACCTCAGGGGTTTGTCCGCTGTAGGCCATCACCTGCGGGGACGGAGCCACGCCGAGCCACCGCGGGACGGCCCCCGCGGCGAGCAGCGTCAGCAGCACAATCTCCGCGATTGCCGGTCCGGTGGGGCGGGTGTCGGTCCCGACGACGATCACCGGATTCTGTTGTCCACCGAGAGCGTTGAGGAACGCATCCACCGCGAGAATGGTGATATCCTGCTCCACCGGAGTGATCGCCCCCGAGGTGGACTCCGGTGACCCGCCGAAGCATCGACGCCATCCCGATGCGGAAATGATCGTATCCTGGAGAGCGGCAGCGCGTTCAGATGGGGTGCTGAGTGTGATTTCCATGGGCCAACTATATCGAGGTGGTTGATTATTTGCACCTCCAGCGACCATAATATTCGCAAATTGGAGATGATAAATGAAGCATATCCTTGTCATTGATGAGTCGCAGCTCTTCCGGGACTATCTGCGACAGAAACTTGAAGCATATGGATTCGAGGTCTCCGTGGCGGTAAGCGGGTTGGATGGGGCCTCAAAGCTACGGACAGTTCTACCGGATCTGCTGATCATGGACTATCACCTCACTCGCAAACCGGCGATAGAACTGCTCAAGGAAAAGGCCGCTGACCCCAACACCGCTTCGATTCCGGTGATTCTCGCCTCTGCCAAGGTGGACCGGGACGTTCTCGTGGAGGTGGCCCGGTACAATGTCAGGAAGTTCCTGAACAAGCCGATCCGGGTAGATGCGCTCCTTAAAGCGGTAGGAGAGACGCTGGGGGTGTCCGTCGAGATCGACGACACACCGTGCATCATCGAGGCTCACGTAAACGACGATATCATCTTCATCGAGATCGCTCAGGGGCTGAACCGCGAGAAGATCGACCTTTTGCGGTACAAGCTGGTCGAGCTGATGGATCTGTACGACCTGAAAACCCCCAAAGTGCTGGTCATGATGACCAGCCTGGAGATTGACAGCGCCGAGACGATGAAGCTCAACTCGCTGTTTTCCACCATTCTCGAGGTAACCGGGTGTATCAAGAAGTACTTCAAGGTTCTCACCGCCAACGCTTTTGTCCGTCGTTTTATCGAGGAACGCGGCGACTTCACCGGAATTGAGGTTACCGGGCAACTGGATCAGGCCATGGACGGGTTGATGGGGAAGAAAGTCGGTGGATCCATTCTTGAACCCGGTCCGGACCCCAGGGAGGATCTGGTAAGCCGGACCGCCCCCAAGAAGCACAAGAACGAATCCATTATGATGCGCTTCCAGGAAGAAAGCGCGGCTCCTGCCAGGGATTTCACCACCCTTGGCGACACGGTGCGCGTCTCCATCGTTGACGATGACGTCATCATTCAGGAGCTTATCCGAACATCCTTCTCGGATACCAAGGTTCAGGTGGACGCGTATTCCAACGGAAGGGAGTTTCTGGAAAGTACCGATGGGAGAACTTCTGATCTGGTCTTTCTGGATCTGATGATGCCGGAGATGGATGGTTTTCAGGTGCTGCAGAAGTTGAAAGAAGAGGACCTGCGGCTGCCCATCATCGTACTTTCCGCACTGACCAAACGTGAGACGGTGGTGCAGGCCCTGAAGATGGGAATCACCAGCTATATGATAAAGCCATTGAAGCCCCAGACGGTTCGTACAAAAGCTTCAGAAATCCTGCAGACGAATTTCTGACAGGCGCGCATGGCAGTATCTTTCGGACGGCAGTTTCAGGTTGTCTTTGAACATTCTCCCATTGGCATCGTCATCATGGACGGGGTGGGTCGTATCCAGTACGCCAACAATGCGGTTCGGTCGTTTCTCGGATACGATGACGACCAGATCGTTGGCGGATTCCTGACCCGATTCGCCCACCAGGACGACTCCGAGTTCTTTCAGACACTGTTCGCGGAGCTGGTCGAGGGCGAGCGGGACGACTTCCAGGTTGTCTCACGGTACAAACGCAAGAGCGGTGAACCGGCGTGGTGGCGAGTGGACATGCGGGCGGTAAAGACCACCGATCAAAGTCCGTTCATGATCGCCGTTGTGGACGACGTCACCTCCCAGAAGAACGATGAAGAACGCCTGCGCCGGGGCAAAGAGCTCGCCGAAGCGGCAACACGGACAAAGAGCGCCTTTCTGGCCAACATGAGTCACGAGATTCGGACCCCCCTGCACACCATAAACGGGGTGGCTGAACTGATGCGGGAGACAAAACTCGACGAGGAACAGATCGAGTACCTTGAGCAGATCACCTTCGCCGGGGAGGTGCTCCTGGGACTGATCAACGATATCCTGGACTTTTCCAAGATTGAAGCTGGACGGCTGCAACTTGAGTCAATCGATTTCAATCCGGTGGAAACCCTCGAGGACGCCGTTGAGATGGTCAGCCTTCAGGCGCACCGCAAGGGGCTGGAGGTGGTGCTGGCGGTGGAGTCTGCCATCCCATCGCTGATCAAGGGTGATCCCAACCGGATCAGACAGGTTCTGGTAAACCTGGTGAATAACGCCAGTAAGTTCACCGGTGAGGGCCAGATCCGGATTGACGTTCAACAGAAACTGGTTCAGGGGGTACCCAATCTCCTCGTTCAGGTGAAGGATACGGGGATCGGAATAGAACCGGAGGTGCGGGATCGACTGTTCAAGCCATTCAGCCAGGTAGACGCTTCCATGACCAGAAAGTTCGGGGGTACCGGACTGGGGCTGTCCATCTCCCGGGATTTGGTCAACATGATGAACGGGCGCATCGGAGTAAAGAGCAGCCCCGGCAAGGGGTCCAATTTCTGGTTCTCTCTGCCCATGAATGTATCGAGTTCCCAGACCGTTGCGGTGGCAGCGCCATCTTCGCTGGCTGCAGGCGCCCGTTTTCTGATCATCGATGACAACGTCGACAGCACTGCGGTTATCCAGGGTTACCTGGAAGACTGGGGCTACACCGGCGATAGCGTCACCAAAACTGCCGACGGGATCCGGCTGCTGATCGAATCGGCAGAAGCTGAGGCGGCGTACGATTTCGTCCTTATCGATCTGATCCTGCCCGGGATGGACGGGTGGCAGCTCGCGTCTGAGATTCGCAACGATGATCGACTGAAAGAGATACCCCTGATCCTGATGACCCCCGTCGGCATGAGTACTGGTGAGGCAAAAATGAAGCTGCTGCGCTGGTTCGATGCCTATATCTCAAAGCCGGTGAAACGAAACGACCTTGCGGTTTCCCTTGAGACGGTCTTTGCTTCGGACCTTGAAGAGCTGGAGATGGTCGACGGAGAGAAGAGCGATGAATCCGGAGACACAACGCCGCGACTGCCCCGCAGCGAGTACCCCGAGATAATTCTGGTAGCGGAGGATCACTTCGTCAATCAGCAGCTTTTCCAGACGATCCTGGAGAAGCGGGGCTTTCGCACCCTTGTGGCTGCGGACGGTCTGGAAGCAGTAGAGATGGTCAAAACACACCCTGAGATCGGCTTGATTTTCATGGACGTGCAGATGCCCAACCTGAACGGCTACGACGCAACTGTTCAGATCAGGGAGTTGGGGGTGACAACCCCGATTGTGGCAGTGACTGCCAACGCCCTGTCCGGGGATCGGGACCGGTGCGTCCGGGTCGGGATGAACGACTACATGTCAAAACCGTTCAAGAACACCGATATTTCCGCGGTGCTGGAGCGGCTCCTCCACGCCGGGGCGTTCAAAGCGGATCCGGTGGGGGGAGCACAGGAACTGGAGCCGGAAGAGGTGGAAGAGGTGGAAGAGCCGGAGCCCGAGGTAGTGGCCCCTGAGTCGGTACCTCTGATGGATGTTGCCGCCGCAGTGGAAGCGTTCATGGGCGACGTGGAGACAACCCGTCGGGTTACCTTGAGCTTTGCTGATCGTCTTCCCAGTCAGGTGCAAACAGTTCGGGACTATCTGGCCGCCGATAAGGTTGCAGATGCGCGGGTGGTTGCTCACGCCATAAAGGGTGGGGCCTGGAACCTCAGCTGCGCCGCCCTGGGTGATGCGGCGCGGATCGTGGAAGATCTCTGTGCAGCTGGGGAGGTCGACGGGATTGAGCCCTCCCTGCAGGCGTTGCAGGAACAGGTGGATCTCCTGGTAACCTTCATCCGTGCTGCCGATTTTGACGTCTGATTCGGTGACGTTTGTCCGCTGAACCGTTATCTTCTTATTGCCGGAACATTATCAAATTACTCGGGTAACCCACATGACTGTCCGGCAGGGAGGGTTGAAGATGAACAGACGAATACTGATGACCACTGTAGTGGTTGTCCTGGCTGCCGTGATGATTCCCCTGAATCTGACCGCAGGGGGAGCAACAGAAGGGCCCGTCGAAACGAGTCCCGGGGAGGCAGAGTCAGAGTTGGACCAGCGGCTCCTGCGGCGCTTGTCCGATCGTGAGCGGGTCCTGGCGGAGCAGTTCCCGGTGACCGCAACATTCCCGGTTGAACTGAGCGACGACGAATGGCGCAGTCGACTGACGCCGACACAGTTTCATATACTGCGACAGCAC
>SKHA01000034.1 GCA_007117185.1 Spirochaeta sp.
CAGGGGGGTCTCTGCGGGGTTGTAGCCCCAGAGGTCAAACACTGATTCCATTTCCCGGGTGATCCGCCGGTGCCGCGCTGCTTCGCGGAGGTGCAGGGTCTCCGTGCCGGTGGGCAGGGTCAGACTCTGTCGTTTTGCTGCGTGCTTCATCAGGTATCCCATGGTAGCAGGTTGCCCCGCTTCTGTCATCGCGCCGGGCCGCGGTGACGCAAAAAGGTGAGCCGGGACCCGCCGTAGTCGCGCTGGTCTACCAGCTCAAGCAGATCCTCCACCCCGGAGAGACCCTCAGACCGGGGAGCGTGGATGACCACCAGCGCGTCCTCCTGAAGGGTGCGGGAGGTTGCCAGACGCCGCAGCAGGTTCTCCTTGTAGGGGTGGTTGAAGGGGGGGTCCAGGTAGACAACCGGGTAGGGGGTGCGGTTGCGCTGAACGAAGCGCTCTACCGGCTCGATGCGCAGTTGCGGCGCCGGGTCCAGGTCGTGGCAGTTGCGCAGGATCACCTCCCGTTTGCCCCGGTCCTTTTCCACCAGCACCACCGGTCGGGCCCCCCGGGAGTACGCTTCCAGCCCCACCAGCCCTGAACCGCTGAACAGGTCCAGGAACGCCGCGTCCGCGATGCCGCCGAACCGCGCCTCCACAATGGAGAAGAGGGACTCCCGCATGCGGTCCATCGCCGGGCGGATCACCCCCGGGGGGCAGTGGACCGTCCGTCCTCGCAACTCGCCGCCGCTGATTCTCATCGTTCCTCCCGGTGGTTCTGGTTCTCAAGAACCGCCCTGACCGCGTCCCGGGCGTGGAGCATGATCTCCATATCACGGCGGATGTCTGCCAACCGGAACTGAAGATACCCTGATTGCTGCTGCCCCGCCAGATCACCGGGACCGCGAATCCGCAAGTCTTCCTCGGCGATGATGAACCCGTCGGTGCTGTTGTACAGAACCTTCAGACGTTCCGTTCCCTCCACGGTGAGGGGCTCCTGGTACACCAGGATGCACCAGGACTGGGCGCTGCCCCGGCCAACCCGCCCGCGCAGCTGATGAAGTGCCGCCAGCCCGAACAGCTCGGCGTGCTCCACCACCATCACCGTGGCGTTGGGTACATCCACCCCCACCTCCACCACGCTGGTCGCTACCAGAGCGGCGATCTCCCCCGCTTCAAAGCGGCGCATGGTGGAGGTGCGTTCTTCTTCATCCCGGCGGGAGTGGGCCAGCCCGACGGTATGTGGTGCCAGCCGCTGCTGCAGCTCCGGGAGCATCGCCTCGGCGCTGCGAAGGTCCCGGGCGCCTCCGGCGTCGATGGCCGGGTAGACCAGGTACGCCTGGTGGCCGCAGTCCAACTGCTGCCTCACAAACGCGTACACCCGCTCGTCGTTGCCGATCCGCGCCAGGTGGGTCTTCACCGGCTGCCGTCCCGGCGGCACGGTGTGTATCGTGCTGATCTCGCTGTCTCCGAAGGCGGTGAGCGCCAGGGAGCGCGGGATGGGGGTGGCGCTCATCATCAGCAGGTCTGGAGCCGCGCCGTGGTTCAGGAGCTGCTGCCGCTGGGTTACCCCGAAGCGGTGTTGCTCGTCCACGATGACCATCCCCAGTTGCCGCCACGGCACGTCCTGGGAGAACAGCGCGTGGGTACCCACCACCAGGTCAACCTCTCCCCGGGCGATCGCCTCCACCGTCTGGCGGCGCTCGGCGCTGCGCAGACGCCCGGTGAGGATCGCCACCGCCATTCCTGCGGGCCGGGCCAGCGCAGATAGGTTGCGGTAGTGCTGGTGCGCCAGTAGCTCTGTCGGGACCAGCAGCGCCACCTGCTGTCGGCGTTCCGCCGCGTGGGCCGCCGCCAGCAGCGCCACCAGGGTCTTTCCGGACCCCACGTCCCCCTGGAGCAGTCGCGCCATCGGCCAGGGCTGGTCCAGGTCGGCAACGATTTCCTGCAGCACCTGCTGCTGATCCGGGGTGAGGTCAAACGGCAGGGCCCCGCGGATCTCACCGGCAAAGGACCGTTGCGGCGCTGGACGCTCCCGACGAACGCCCCGGCGCCTGGCCAGGGAGCGCCGGGTCAGGTCCAGTTGGAAGGTGAAAAACTCCTGAAAAATAAGGCGGTAACGCCCGCGCTCCAGCTGCTGCCGGGTGGTGGGCTGGTGCAGAGCCAGAACCGAATCCACCAGTGGCAGAAGGTCTTTCTCCCGTTCCAGCCCCGGCGGCAGGGTGCCAAGAAACGCCGCCAGTTTTTCCGGGAGCTGCGGGTCCTCCAGCGCCGCAGCGATCGCCCTGCGTACCACCGTCTGGGTGAGCCCCTCCGTCAGAGGGTACACCGGCAACAGAATCGCCCGGTGGGGGGTGGTTGCCCGTTCCGCCTCAAAACTCGAACTCTGGATCTCGCCGTGGCGGTACTGAAACGTCCCGTAGACCCGCAATTCCGACCCCACCGGGAACGTTCTGGCCAGAAAGGGACGCCCGAAACAGACCAGTGCCACCGGGGCACTGCCGTCGCTGAGGACGATCTTCAGGACCTGCTCGTTTCGGGCGGGGAAGAAGTCGTGGGCTACCACGGTGGCCTCGATGAGCCCCTCTCCGGCGGCGGCGGCCTGGGCGGCGGTGAGTACCCGGGTGCGGTCTTCGTAGCGCCGAGGCTCCAGAAGCAGCAGGTCCGCCAGGTTTTCCACCCCCAGGCGCTCCAGCAGCTTCAGCCGTTTGGGCCCCAGTCCGGGCAGATCAGAGAGCACCGGACCGTCTTAGAAGGGAATCATTCCGGCGAACCTCATCAGAACCGTCGCCGCCAGCTGACCCACCACCAGCGTTGCCAGCAGGACTCCGCAGTAAATCAGCAGGGATTGCTGGTAACCGGTAAAGCGGCCCCGCAGAAATGGGCGCACAACCACCCCCAGCAGCGGATTCATAATCTGCTCCATGGTCCCCCAGAAGCGACCGGACTGATCCAACCCGCTGAGCAGCCCCACCAGGCGAATCACCCCGATGATCAGGAAGATCACCGTGAAAAAACGCACCAGACTCCAGAGCATCGCGATGATGATCACCAGGACGTGCCCCACCGTCACCGTCCCGGTGAAGGCGATCTGGCTGAGAATGTTGTTGGCCAGCCCCAGAACGAGGATTCCCGCAACGGCGGAAAAATCCATCGAGCCGAAGCGCACCGGCATATTGCGCCGGAACCAGTCAAGGTACGGGTCCGTAATCGAGGCCAGCAGCTCATACGCGCGGCCGTAACCGGCGCCGCGAAACCAGGTCATGATCACGCGGATAAAGATGAGCATCATGTAAAGCGAAACGATCGTCGATGCCACCCGGGCTATGTTCTGTATCATGTTTTCCAGACCTCTTGTATCAGTGGATGTTGGGCAAGTTTCTGCAGGGTATCACGTCGGGAGGAAATCTGCAGCTGCGAACTGACCCGGATTGCCGTTTCCCCGCCGTTCTCGCCGATATGCAGGACCACCGGGGAGTTGCCGCTGTACTCCTGCAGGTCTCCCCGGAATACGTACAGCTGTTCCTCTTCCAGAGCTTCCTCCCGCAGGCGAATATGTACTGCTGCGGCATCCCGTTCGTCCAGTTCTTCCAGGGGAATCATCGAATCCAGCACCAGCTGCACCGATTCCTTGCGGTCTTCCAGCTTGCCCCGGCAGCCGATCACCGTACCGGCGATGAGCTCTTCGGCGCAGGTGCTGTACGTCTCCGGAAAAGCGATCACCTCAACCTGGCCGTTATAGTCTTCAAGGAGACAGATCGCCATGCGGTCGCCCTTTTTGGTTACCACCGCTCGCACCTCCCGCAGGAGCCCCACCAGCTGCACCAGCTCTCCCCGGGGGGCGGTGGCAAGGCGGGAGAGGTTGACTCCGGTGGTCTCCCGCCAGCGGTCGCGCATGTCGTCCAGGGGGTGCCCGGAAAAATAGAACCCCAGCAGCTCCCGTTCAAACTCCAGGCGGTGCATCGCCGTCCACGGCGGGTGCTCCTGGATCTGCAGGCTTGCTTCACCGGTCTCTCCGGTGTCCTCGAACAGGGACCCCTGGCCGCTCTGGCGGTTGCTGCGGGTGTGCGACGCCGCTTCCAGGTAGACGTCCAGGTTATTGAAGAGGGTGGGGCGATTCTGCCCCAGGGTGTCAAACGCTCCGGTTTGAATCAGCGTCTCGATCACCTTGCGGTTCACCGTTCGGGTGTCGATCCGCTCCAGAAAATCCAGGAAGCTCTGAAAGGCCCCCTCGTTTTTGCGGGCGGTGAGGATCGCGTCCACCGCGTTGGCCCCTACGTTTTTGATGCCCACCAGCCCGAAGATCACCTGGTCGCCAACCACGGTGAAATACTTGTCGCTGCTGTTGATGTCCGGGGCGCGTACGGTGATGCCCATCTCCCGGGCTTCCTGCAGGTAGTCCGCAAAGGTGTCGGTGTTGTTGATCTCGTTGGTGAGGTTGGCGGCGATGAACTCCACCGGATAGTTCGCTTTAAGGAACGCCGTCTGATACGCCAGGATCGAGTACGCCGCGGCGTGGGACTTGTTGAACCCGTAGCCGGCGAAGGGTTTGAGCAGCTCGAAGATGGTGCGGCCCTGTTCCTCAGTATACCCCTGGGTTACCGCGCCCTTGAGGAACTCCTGCTCCATGTAGTTCATCTCGGATTCTTTTTTCTTACCCATCGCCCGGCGCAGGATGTCCGCTTTGCCCAGGGAGAACCCCCCTACCAACCGGGCGATTTCCATCACCTGCTCCTGATAGACGATGACCCCGTAGGTCTCTTTCAGCACCATTTCCAGCGCCGGCAGGGGGTAGGTGATGGGGGTCCGGCCGTTCTTGCTGTCCACGAACTGGTCGATGAACTGCATCGGTCCCGGCCGGTACAGCGCGTTCAGGGCGATCAGGTCCTCGATGCGGTTGGGCCGCGCCCGCTTGAGAATGTCCTGCATCCCCGAGCTCTCAAACTGAAACACCGCCTTGCTCTGGCCGCGGCCAAGCATCTGGAAGGTGGCGTCGTCGTCCTCGGGAATTGTCTCGATGGAGAACTCGGGGTGATGGGCCCGCACCAGCGCTTCGGTGTTCTTGATCAGGGTGAGGGTCTTCAGCCCCAGGAAGTCCATCTTCACCAGCCCGCACTCTTCCAGCTGGTCCATGGTGAACTGGGTGGAGGTGGAGCCGGTGCGGGGGTCCCGGTAGAGGGGGACGTACTCCACCAGGTCCTTCTCGCCGATGACGATTCCCGCGGCGTGAGTCGATGCGTGGCGGTGCAGCCCTTCAAGGCGGCTGCTCACGTCCAGGAGCTCGCCGTAGATCTCGCCGCGCTGCGGCAGGGCGGCCAGCTCCGGCTCCTGTTCCAGCGCCTTGCTGAGGGTCATCTTCAGGTCCCGGGGCACCAGCTTGGCGATGGCGTCGGCCTCATCGTAGGAGAGCCCCAGCACGCGGGCCACGTCACGGATCACCGACTTGGTCTTCAGCGTCCCGAAGGTGATGATCTGCCCCACCTTCTCCCGGCCGTATTTGTCGGTAACGTAGTCGATCACCTCGTTGCGCCGTTCGAAGCAGAAGTCGATATCGAAGTCCGGCATGGAGACCCGCTCGGGGTTGAGGAAGCGCTCAAAGAGGAGGCCGTACTTCAGGGGCTCCACGTCGGTGATCTTCAGGGCGTAGGCGACGATGGACCCCGCGCCGGAACCGCGACCGGGCCCCACGGGGATACCGTTGTCTCTGGCGAACTTGATGAAGTCCCAGACGATGAGGAAGTAGCCGGTGAACCCCATGGAGATGATCGTCTCCAGCTCGTACTCGGTGCGGGCGCGAATCTCCTCGGTGACGGGGTGGTAGCGCTCGGCGATCCCCTGGTGGGTGATGTGTCGCAGGAAATCGTCCCGGGAGGTGAACTGCGCCGGAATACTGTACTGGGGAAACTTGGGCCCCGGCAGGTCGATCTCCAGCGTGCATTGCTCGGCAATCCGGGCGGTGTTGGCCAGGGCCTCCTGATCGTCCGGAAAGAGCTCCTGCATCTCCTGGGGGGATTTCAGATAGAACTCGGTGGTGGAGAAGCGAAAGCGGTTGGTCTCCGCCTTTTTGCGGTTGCTGCCGATGCACAGCAGGATGTCCTGGGCGTTGGCGTCGTCCCGGGTGAGGTAGTGGGTGTCGTTGGCTGCCACCAGCGGTGTTCCGGTGGCGGTGGCCAACTCCCGCAAGAGACGATTCAGGGCCTGCTGCTCCGGGATACCGTGGCTGTTCAGTTCAAGATAGACGTTCTCAGGACCGTAGATGGAGCGGTACCACTCCAGCAGCTCCCGGGCTTCGTCGCTGCGGTTTGCCAGCAGCAGCCGGGGAATCTCCCCGCCCATGGACCCGGTAAGGGCCAGCAGCCCTGCGGTATGCTGCTCCATCACCTCGTGGTCTATCCGCGGTCGGTAGTAGAACCCCTCAAGGTAGCCGATTGAGGAGAGCAGCCGCAGGTTGTGGTAGCCTTCGCTGTTGCGGGCCAGCAGGACGATCCGTCCGTTCCGGTTGGCGCCGTCCAGGCCGCTCTTGCGGTGGCGGGAAGCCGGGGCAACGTAGAAGTCGCACCCGATGATCGGTTTGATCTCCGCCTTGCGACACTTCTTGTAGAACTCCAGCGCACCGAAGAGGTTACCGTCGTCGGTGAGTGCCAGCGCCGGCATCTCCAGTTCCTGCGCACGTTGGACCAGCCCTGGAATCGAGGACGCTCCCTTGAGCAGGGAAAAATCAGAGTGGTTGTGCAGATGGATGAACGCCACGGAGCGATGATATCCCGAAGGGGTGGGGGCACTCAACCAAGGCGGCGCAAAAACTGCCGGACCGCGCCGGTAGCCCGCCAGCGCCCCAGGTCGTCCAGGTGACTTCCGTACAGGGGATGCTGCTGCAACGGGGTCAGGATGATGCGCTGGTCCCGCTCGGTCAGCGGAACCGGCCGCCCGAGGATGTCCATCTCTGCTTCCCGCAGGCGCAGAATCGTCTCGCCGTTAATCAGCAGCCCCAGGCGAAATTCCTGGACCGACCCCTTCTCCACGTGGGCCACTGCGGCCACGGTAAGTGAGTTGTCCCCGCGCGGCCAGATCGTGCCGAAGCTGTTCAGCGACCAGTTGCTCCACTCGGTGAGGGGGATGCGCAGGCGGGTAAGGATGTCTCCGGGGTTGGGCCTGAAGTTGGCCAGCGCCAGGGTGTGTCCGCGACCGCCCCGACGCAGGTCGAGGCGGGTGTCCAGAAGCTGCAGCACCAGCGTCACCGGCAGAATCTGATCGGGGATGCACACGGCACCCCCCAGAGTGGCCAGGTTGCGCACCGGTGGCGGCCCGGTGCGCTCCAGCGCGCGCAGCAGAACCGGCGGCAGGAAGCGGCTGCCTGCTTCCCGAAGGCGGGCTACCACCACCGCGGCGCCCACGTCGACGTGAATCTCGCTGCGGACAACCCGCTTCAGCTCGCGGATCGCGTGCAGCGTGAGAATTGCCCCGTGAGGCCCCTCCAGCTGGTCATCGTCCTGCTCCGGAGTGGAGCGGCCCTGGGCCCACCATGTTCCTCCCGCCCACAGGGGAATCCTGGGGTTCCTTTTCACGATCTGTATCGCCTCGGCGAGGGTCGTGGGTACGAATACCGGGCTATCGGCGATTTCGCTCATTTCGCCTCCTGCCCCTCAGCTTCGACGCCAGCCGCAGGGCACGCTCAAATTCATCCGGTCCGGCGCAGCGGCTCTGAAACGCGCGGCTCCACTGGGGGATCTCCTCCTGGGCGGTGACTCCCCGTTCCGACAGCAGCTGCCACGCCAGCATCACCAGCGCCGGCAGCACGTCTTCGCAGCGGGAGATACCCACCTTGTCAAAGGCGCGCATGATGTCCTGAAACAGTTCGTGGCTTCCCAGCCCCTCAATGGTGGTCACTTCCATCCCCTGGACGCGGTACGCCGGCAGGATGCACGCCGGAACGGGGCGCCCCGCCAGCAGCACAGTGCAGCGCATGCACCGCCCCCCATCGCAGGGTCCGTCCTGCGCGCCTTCGGCGGAGATGTGACGCCAGATCGGTTCGGTGGGTTCGCATTCGAAGGTTCGTCTGGTCCCGTTCACGGTGCATTCAATGGTCATTACAAGTCGTCCCTGAGCATACGCAGGGTATCACTCATCCGGGTTGGAGAGGAATCCAGAAAGAGCCCCGTTGCCTGTGAGAGGGCGCTGGTGAGGGCCGCCGGGACGGTGAGAAAGGGAATCTCTCCCAGTCCGGTGGGTCCGTCCTTTCGGGCTGCGTTCATGAAGACCACCCGTACCCGTGGTGCCAGATCCTCCGCAAAGGGGGCGTAGCGCCGTCGCAACGGACGCTCGTTGAGCCGGGACGGAGTGGGAAACCCCTCGTGGAGCGCCCAACTGAGAGACTGGTAGATTCCCCGGCGGATCTCCGCCTCCGCGGCGGATCGATCAAGTATGCGCCCGGCATAGACGATCAGGGTAACCGTCCGCACCTGGACGGTCATCGTTGCCGGGGCGATGGTTGTCTCCACCGCGGCGGCACCAACGGACCGCAACGCCTCGGCGGGGCTGCGGGTTGCCCGGGACCCCCGAACCGCCCGACGCACCTGAATGGGCAGGGGCTCCCGAAAGCGCTGTTTCTGGATCGCATCGCAGCAGCTCTGGATCGCTCGGGGAATCTGCGCGATCCCCCGGGAGAACAGCCGCGGTCCGGATTCACCCTGTTCGTTCCGCAGGGAGGTCTCAAGCAGAACCTCGTCCAGCTCCATCTGCAGACTCTGGGCAACCACCTGCCGCCAGGATTGGCGCAACCGCGGGTTCGGAGTGGGGACGGAACAGAACAGGCGGGCGGTGCCGTCCGCGTCCAGACGCACCGTCACGGCGCCGCGGTCCTCCCCGGCGATGAAGCCGCTTGCCTGCTCGGCGATGGCACACCCGATCCCCTTGAGGACGCTGCTGTTCTGGGGCAGCTGCAGACGGCGCTTGCGAACCAGTTCGTTTGCTGCGTAGCGGCGGTTGAAGTCCGATTCATCAGCCAGGCGTTGGGCAATCTCGGAAAGGATCGGCCAGTCCTGCCGCAGGTTGCGCAGGCGCCACGCCACCGGGTCCTCATCAAAGAGGGAAGCCAGACGGTTGAAATGGACCTCCCGGGCAAAGGTGATCTGAGCGGTGCCGGCACCCTCGAACGCACCCATCGGGGGAGCGCTGCTGCGCATAGTCCGCAGTGTGGCGGAGACGGAAACAGGGCTGTAGAGGGAGAGGGTCGCGTCCTTCATCCGAGCTGCCGTCTCCTCCTGGAGGGTGGGGTAGGCGCCGCCGTCCAGCTCGATCTCGCAGGTGTTGACCAGCAGCCTGCCGGTATCGCTGACCCGGCTGTGCATCCGGATCCGGGCGGGGCTGCGGCCGCCGGAGAGAAAGCTCTCACGCCCCCGCAGGGCGATCCGTACTGACGTTCCCACCGTCGTCGCGGCGATCACCGCCAGAACTGCAAGGTGGGCCGGCAGGTGCAGTGCGCCGTCCCGGGGGGCCTGCACCGGAATCACCCGCAGGTCGATCTGTTTTGAGGGCAACGTCGTGGTCAGCGCGACGGACTCGCGGACAATGGCCGGCCACTGGGTGGGCAGGCGGACAGTCCACCCCTGCGCTGCTGCTTCCCGCTTCGCCGTGGCACCGGCGGGGGTCCCTGAGCCTGGACGGGCCTCTGCCCAGAGCGGCACGTCCATCCCGTGCAACTGCAGCTCCGTGTGATAGCTGCCCTCAACCAGGTGGTCGCTCTCCTGGTCTGCCTCGTGTTCCCGGCTCTCCCACTGGACCGTGCCAATCAAGCGGTTCTCAGTGGAAATGGAGAGGTCCCGATGCTGGGGGATTTGAGGTACCAGGGCGTCCAGGACGGACCACTCCGGTCCCACCACGATCCCGATGATCTCACCGGCGTAGGCGGAATGCCCGGGCAGGACGGGAATAGTCTGGTAGGGCGGGGCGAGATACACCTCCGTTGACCAGGACTCTGCGGTGACAAGGGTATATCCCTCCGGAAGAGTGGCAGCAACGACGCTGTGCGGGCCGATTGACGAACCAGGGTGGTCCGCCAGGACGCACCGGGCGTACAGGAGCGTGTGGTTCTCGGCGGCGCTCACGGTCCCTCCTCAGCGGCCACCGCTTCTCCCGGCTCCAGCCCCGCCGGCAGGAGCTCCTCCAGCGCCGCGATCACCCGTTGCTGATCTGCCTGCTCCAGCCCCGGGAAGAGGGGCAGGCTCAAAAGCTGCGGAGCCACCTCAGCGGTTCGGGGCAGCGGTGGGATCTGTACGTCGGCGTGAGTACTCCAGTAGGGCATCTGGTGCAGGGGAATGTAGTGCACCGACGTGCCGATGCCCCGTCGGGAGAGCTCTTCGATGAGGGCATCCCGATGGCAGCTCAGCACTCGCAGCACGTACAGATG
>SKHA01000194.1 GCA_007117185.1 Spirochaeta sp.
CGGGGGGTGCTGGAAATTCTTCGCAAGCTGGGCTGCACCATCCGCGAAGAAATCCGCGATTCTGTGCCAGCCCTCACCGTCACCGGACCGCTCACCCGGGGTGGTACTTTTGACCTGAACGGTATGCCCGACGCCCTCCCCGCTCTGGCTGCGCTGGGATGTTACGCCCCGGGACCGATAACCCTGGAGAATGTGCCGCAAGCCCGGGAGAAGGAGACCGACCGCATCGCCGTGATGGCGAAGGAGCTGCGGCGTCTGGGAGCACGGGTGAAGGAGCTGCCTGCCGGGCTGACGGTGGAGCCACAGCCGCGGGGGCTCACCGGGGGAACCGTTGACAGCCACGGGGATCATCGTGTGGCCATGGCGCTGGCAGTGGCCGCGCTGGGCGCCTCCGGAGCGGTGACGATCCGAGACGCTGAAGCGGCGGCGGTAACCTACCCGTCGTTCTTCCGGGACCTTGAGGCGCTGACCGAGGACAACCGGTGACGGAGCAGTCCCTGAAACTGATCCGCTCGGCGGCAGTGCACATCTTTGACGTGGACCACACCCTGACCAGTCACTCCACCGGACGACGCTACGCTCTGGCGGGAGTACGAAAAGGGATGTTTTCCCGGCGTGAACTGATGAGTCTGCCCTTTATGTACCTGCAATACCGCCTGGGCAAGTTATCCCTCCAGCGAGTAACCCGGGAGATCCGCTCCATCAAGGGCAAACGCTACGAGGAACTGGCCAGGCTCGCCAGAGATACCTTCGAGAGGTCCGGTCGGAACGATCTCTTTCCGCAGGCGGTAGAATACCTGGCAACGTGCCGCCGGGAAGGCCGCACCGTGGTGCTGGCAAGTTCCAGCTTTGATGTCATTCTGGAACCGCTGCGGGACTACCTGCAGGTTGACCACATGATCTGCTCTGAGCTTGCCTATGAGGATGGCGTTGCCACCGGGTGGTTTACCGACGGCCCCTGTTATGCCCAGGTAAAAGCTGAACGGATCACCCGCTACCTGGAAGAGCAGGAAATCAGCGCTGAAGATGTGGCGTTCTACTCAGACAGTTTTCATGACCTGCCGTCGCTGCAGCTGGCGGGAACGGCGGTGCCGGTGAACCCGGACATTCTCCTGCGCCAGCTGGCGAAGGTGGAGCGCTGGCCCGTTCTGAACTGGAAGAGACGGCCCGGCGACGCCTGAGGTCACCGGGCACACTGCTCAGCGGGGTTGCTCAGCGCGGTTGCAGGGACATACGGTAGGGGCCGCCGTCGTCCTGCCAGAAATCACGTCCCGTCAGATAATAAACCCCTGCATTGAGAACGACCTCAATACGACTGTTCAGCCCGTCCCCGCCGTCGTCGTTTCTCTCGATCTCATTCATTGAGCGATCCGAGAGAACCAGATAGGGGTCGAACCCGGCGTTACCGGTGCGCATAAAGTCGATCACCACCCGCTGGGTTCCGTTGAGGGTGAAGGTGAACACCTGATCCTCGCCGGGGTGCATGTAGCCGTCAAAGCTTTGCCCCAGGTTGATGGGGATCGCCCGGGCAACGGGAGAGTCTCCGGCGGTGACGGAGATGCGGAACTGCCCCGCCCGGGACATTCCCAGGTCGTTTCCGGTGATGATGTAGGTCCCCGCACCAAGACGCTGGCGGATACGGCTGTCCAGACCGCTGCCCCCGTCGTCGTCACGGGCGATCTCCATCCCGGTGGAATCGGTGAGGGTAAGGTACGGATCAATATCGGAGTTGCCGGCACGCATGAAGTCGATCACTACATCCTGAGTGTTTGCGAGCGTCAGGGAGTAGACCGCTTCCTCACCAGCTTGCAGGTAGCCGTCATAACTCTGCCCGACGGTGATGGGAATTGCCCGGGCAGAGAGCGACGCGGTGGTGCCGACGGAAAGCTGATACGGGCCGGAGCGTGAACGGCCCAGATCGTAGGCGGTGATACGGTACGTTCCTGGTGCCAGTTGCCGCCGGATCCGGCTGTCCAGCCCCATGCCGCCGTCATCGTCGCGATCGATCTCCATGCCCCGTTCATCAGCCAGAACGAGGTACGGGTCGATGGACGAACCGCCGGTCCGCCTGAAGTCGATCACCACGAACTCGTCCCGGGTCACCGTGAGGAGGAAAATCTGCTCCTGTCCAGGCTGTAGAACGCCGTCATGGCTGTCGCCAACCCGCAGCGGAATCGCATCGGTATTGATGGACTGGGTTGATGTCACCGAAATTGTGAAGCCGCCGCTACTCCAGTCGCCGTAGTCCCGGGCAGTGAGCTGATAGGTACCGGCGGTAAGCTCCAGGACCATCCGACTGTTTGGATACCCGCCGCCGTCGTCATCGGTGCGAATCACCGTTCCGTTGGCGTCGGCCAGGGAAAGATACGGATCGATATCGGCACTCTCGTGGCGGATCATGTCGATCTGGACCCACTGCGTTCGGGGTACGGTGAGGCGGTAGTACTGGCGCTCGCCATCACGGATATAGCCGTCGAGACTCTGGTCGATTCCCAGGGGGATCTCCCTGACCTGACCGGCGGCAGCTCCTGGTGAAGCGGATGAACCGGTGGAGACTGAGAGGCGATACCGCCCGGCGTCGTCCCGGCCGAACTCCCGGGCGATGATATAATACGTTCCGGGAGCCAGATGCTGGTCGATCCGGCTGTCCAGAGACGCGCCGTAGTCGTCGTTATACGCGATCTCCCGCCCGCTGGCATCCTGCAGGCTCAGGTACGGGTCGATATAGCTGTCGTCGATCCGATTCATCTCAATGGTAACGGACTGGGGTGCGGTGACCCGCAACTCGTAGCGATGTTCCTGAAGCGCCTCCAGCCGATTCTCTATTGCCTGGCCGATGGTAATGGAGCCCTGATTGACCACTGTCTGGGCACTCACACCAACAGTAACCAGCAGCCCGAAAACAGCGCATAGAACATGAGACGTCCTGGCCTTCATGGGGAAACCTCCTGGGAGTCGAATATGGAAAGTATAGTGCGTTTCTACTGCCGGCGCCAGAAAAGCGGCGTCAAAATCACCAGAACGGTGTACACCTCAAGGCGCCCGATCATCATCACCATGGAGAGAAACAGTTTGAGATAGTCCGGCAAAAACCCGTAATTCATGGTGGGTCCCACCGCTCCGAAACCGGGACCGATATTTCCCAGAGTGACCAGGGCGGTTGTCAGAGAGGTGAGGATATCGTTACCTGCGGTGGCCACTACCACGGCGGTTACCAGCAGGATCGAGAGATACAGAAGCACGAATCCGCTGATAGCGTAGACGATCTTGTGCTCAACCCGTTTACCGCTGAGACGCACCGGAAAGACCCCGCTTGGATGGACCAGGTAGCGCATCTCGTTGAACCCCTGCTTCACCAGGGTGATTATGCGAACCACCTTGATTCCCCCTCCGGTGGACCCGGAACACCCGCCGATGAACATCAGCACAAAGAGAGTGACCTGCGCCAGGGCGGGCCAGACGGCGAAATCGTCAGTGGCGTAGCCGGTGGTGGTGAGGATACTGGCGGACTGAAACGCGCCGTAGCGCAGACTGCGCCCGAAGGAGCCGAAGCCGCTGCGTTGCAGGCTGATCGCCGTTGCCACGCTGGCGGAGGCGAAGATGAGCAGATATGACCGCAGCTCCCCATCCCGCCACACCGCGTCCAGCCGCCCGGTGACCACTTTGAAGTAGGTGACAAAGTTGATCCCCGCGGCAACCATGAACACGGTGATCACCACATCGATGTAAGCGGAGTTGTACGCACCGACGCTGGCGTTCCGCGGGGAGAACCCACCAGTGGCCACGGTACCAAAGGTGTGGGTCAGGGAGTCGAAGAGATCCATACCACCAAACAGGAGCAGTACCGTCTGCAGGGCGCTCATGGCGATGTAGGTGACCCAGAGAATCTTGGCGGTCCCGGCGATCTTGGGGGTCAGGCGGTCTACCGTGGGGCCGGGAGCCTCCGCCCGGATCAGCTGAAGTCCACCAACCCCGAGCAGGGGCAGGATCGCCACGGTCAAAACGATGATCCCCATCCCGCCCAACCAGTGGGTGAGGGAGCGCCACCAGAGGATCGCCCTGGGCAGCCCCTCGATCTCCGAGAAGATCGACGCTCCGGTAGTGGTGAACCCGGACATCGTCTCGAAGAGGGCGTCCACGAAGGTGGTGGTTGCACCGCTGAGCAGGAAGGGAATCGCACCGATGACGCTGGCTGAGAGCCACGCCAGGGAGACAAAGATAAAGCCGTCTCTGGTTGTAAGGGAGGGGCGCTTGCGCTGCAGCCGTCCGGTCACCAGCAGGACGATCGTCGCTACCAGAATCGTCGCGACAACAGGGACCGCGAAAGCGAAGACCACCGCGTGCTCGCCGGAAGTGAACGCCCAGATGATGGAGGTCCCCATGAACAGGGCGATCACGATCAGCAGGGCTGCCAGAAGGCGCAGGATGACCACGGGGTTGATCATGAGTGAAAGAGCGCCTGCAGACGGGGAACGTGTTCTTTCCGAGCGAGAACCACCAGCTGGTCTCCCACCTGAATGACCGCGTCACCACCGGGGACGGTGGTCGAACTGGTTCTGACCAGTGCCAGAATCAGTGTGTCCCGGGGCATTTCCAGGTCACGAATGGCGATATCGGCCCCCTTGCTGCCGGAAGTGACCTCAACCTCGATAACCTCCACCATGCCATCGGAGATGGTGTGCAAGCTGGTGATGCTCTCGCCGCGAATGAAGCGAATCATCGTATTGACCAGGGCGTTCTTCTGGCTCACCGCCACGTCCACCCCCAACTGCATAGCCACATCGGCGTACTGGGCGCGGTTTACCAGCGCTACCACCCGGCGGGTGCCCAGCGACTTGGCGTAGAGCGCCGTGATCACGTTCAGCTCCTGGTTGTCCGTCACGGCGATGACCAGGTCAGAGCGGGTCAGGTGCTCCTGCTCCAGGACGGAATCGGTAGAGACATCGGCGTGGATCACCAGCGCGTCTGGGTAACGGTCCGCCAGGAGCTTGCAGCGCTCGCGATTGCGGTCGATCACCTTGATGGTACGCTTCTGACCGCGGCTGAACAGCGAAGCGATCCGTCCGGGCAGGCCTCCGGTGGTGGTGCCAGCGGTGGAGAGCTCATCCAGAATCTGCTGGCCCACCCGACCGCCCCCGACGATCACCACCTTGCGCAGCTCCACCCGCTTCCGACCGGCCCTGGTGAAGATATCCTCCAGGACGTCCGGAGCGGCCACCACGTAGAGGATATCCGCTTCCTGAATTACGGTGTTGCCCGAGGGCACGATATAGTCGTTCCCGCGAACGATCGCAGCGATGAGAAATGAACCGGGGATGATCGCTGAAAGGCGTTGCAGCGACTGCCCCAGAAACGGGCTTTGCGGGTCTACCGGGAGGTTGCGGATCTGCACATCCGCGTACTGGAAAAGCATGACATCGCTGACCGCCCCGTGGGCGATGGAGCGCAGGATGGCCCGAGCAGCTTCCACCTCAGGGTTCACCAGGTAGTCGATCCCCATGAAATGGTTCTCCGCTACCTTGGCGATGGTGTAGTCCATGTTCCTGACCCGGGCGATCTTGATGGGGGTGTCGAACTGGGATGCCACGACGGCGCAGGCGATCATGTTGGTCTCGTCGGAGTCTGTCGCGGCAACAAAGACGTCGGCTCGGGCCACTCCGGCTTCGGTGAGGACGTGGAGATTGCTCGCTTCGCCGGTCTGAACGAAACAGTCCAGGCTGTTGGTCAGGCGCTGGACCACCCCGGCGTCGCGTTCGATAAGGACCACATCGTGGTGCTCCTCGATGAGTCCCCTGGCAAGCTGGGAACCTACGGCGCCACCTCCGGCGATAACGACGGTCATGGTGAGGGTTATACCAGCGGCGACGGTTCCTGTCAAAGCTCGTGAGGCGAGGTCAGGGATCTTCCGGAAGGCGACGGGCGTGGTGCTGGGAGGGAGTTATCTCGGGCGGGGGATCCGCGGCGGCACCCAGCTCCTGCAGGCGCCGTGCCGTGGGCAGGATGCGTCGCTCAAAGGAACCGGCGGCGTTGTTGAAGTGGTCCACCGCCTGATTCAACGACCCTCCTACCTTGTTCAGGTGCTCCGCAAAGGGTCGCAGCCGCTCCAGCAGCTCACGGCCTCCCGACGCGATCTCCTGGGCGTTCCGGGAAAGCTCCAGCTGCATCCACCCGTAGGCGATCACCCGCAGCAGCCCGAGGAAGCTGGCCGGGGCGGTAATCACAACCTTGTTGTTCAGCGCATATTCCAGCAGATCAGGATCGGTGGTGAACGCCGCAGCCAGCCCGCTCTCGTAGGGAATGACCAGAACGACAAACTCCGGAGCGCGCTCAAACTGGCTCCAGTACGCTTTCTGCGCCAGCGCCTGAACGTGGCCCTTCATCGCCTGGGCGTGGCGGCGCAGAGCCTGCCGGGAGAGCTCCGGGGTGGGGGCCTCCTGCGCCTCCAGATACGCGGTCATGGGCGCCTTGGCGTCCACCGGCAGAATGGCTCGGGAGGGCAGATTGACGATCATATCGGGACGACCTCCGCCGGAACCCCCGGTCTGCTCGGAAAAGTCTACGTGCTCTACCATTCCGGCCATCTCCACCAGCCGTCGCAGCTGTACCTCCCCCCACTTGCCGCGGACGTTGGGGGCACGAAGCGCTTGATCGAGGGAGGTGGTGGACTGCTGCAGGGCACGATACTGCTCGCCGATGGTGCGTACCTGCTCGGTGAGGCCCTGGTAGGCCCCCTCCCGGCGCTCCTCCAGGGTGCGGACCTGCTTCTCCAGCTTCTGAAGCTCCGTTGAGAGGGGGGTGACCACGCCGCGGATCTGCTCACGGTTCTGCTCCACCAGGAAGCGGGCACTGCTCTGCAGGGTCCGCGATGCCAGAGACTCAAAAGTCTCCCGGAGAGAACTCTCTGCTTTTGTCAGCCAGGTGAGCCGCTCCTGGTCGGCGGCGTTGCGGCTCTGCAGCTCCGTCACTTGTGCTGCCAGCTGCTCCTTCTGCAGCCGGGCGTGATCCCGCTCCTGGATCAGCTCGTGAGTCCGGGCGGTGAGGTTCTCCACGGCGGCGCGGTCGGAGGCGCGTCGGGCGGCACCGGCGGCGCGGGTGAGAAGCCAGGTCATGAGCCCCACCAGCAGGGCCACCACCACCGGCAGGGTCGATTGGAATAATCCGTTCACACCAGGATCATAGCCGTTTTTTCCGGTGCTGTGGTACGATAAGGGCATGAAGATAGTATTTCTCGACGAAGGGACGATCTCACTGAATGGAGACATGGATTTCGCGTCTGTCGCCGCCCGGGGTGACCTGGTACTTCACCAGGCGACTGCACCGGAGCAGATCGTATCTCGCCTGGCCGGAGCGGAGGTGGCGATCGTCAACAAGGTAGTGCTTACCGCAGAGATCCTGGGGCAGCTGCCTGATCTGCGCTTCATCGCGGTGATCGCAACGGGCTACAACAACGTGGATATCGATGCAGCCCGCAGCCAGGGGATCCCGGTAGCGAATGTCTTCGGCTACGGCTGCAACACCGTGTCCCAGCACGCTTTCGGGTTGATTCTGCACCTGGCCAGCAAGCTGGGAGACTACTCCCGGGACGTTCAGGCGGGGGATTGGGAGAAGCAGGACAGCTTCACCCTGCTGCGCTACCCCACCTTCGAGCTGGCCGGGAAGACCCTGGGAGTCATCGGATTCGGGGCGATCGGCCGGGCATCAGCACGCATCGCCGAGGGGTTCGGCATGCAGGTCCTGGTGTACGACGCCTTCGATTTCGAGCACCCGACCTACACCAACACGCCGCTGGAACCGCTGCTGCGGGAAGCGGACATCGTCACCGTTCACTGCCCCCTGACCGAGCAGACCCGGGACCTCATCGGATCGGAACAGCTGCGGTGGATGAAGCGCTCCGCCCTGGTGATCAACACCGCCCGGGGAGGCATCGTCAATGAGGCGGCGCTGCTGGCGGCGCTGGAAGCGGGGGAGATCGCCGGGGTGGGGCTGGACAGCCTCACCGCAGAGCCCCCCCGGGGCAACCCCCTGCTGTACCGCCCGGACCTGAACCTGGTCATCACCCCCCACAGCGCGTGGTCCGCCCGGGAGGCGCGGCAGCGGCTGATCGACGAAGTGGCAGAGAACATCGCCGCGTTTCAGCTGGGGGAATCGCGGAACGTGGTGAACGGGCCGCTGGGCTGAGCCGGGAAACGCCGTTACTGGTCATTTCCCGGGCGGCCCCGGAGAAATCTCACTGAAGTAATGCTTTGTCGATCCACGGGCCCGAGTCCAGATCGTACCCCTTCTTCCGGTAGAGCTCCAACGCCGCGGAGTTCGTTGTGCCGGTAGTCAGAGCGATGTAACCGATCCTGCTGGTTCTGGCCCAGCTCTCGATGTAGTCCAGCAGCTCGCCGGCGACGCCGCGCCTGCGCCAGGTATCATCGACATAGAGCTCGTTGAGCCACAGGTAGTCACCACCGGACTCAAGACCGGAGCAGACGTTCCCGAAAGCAAACGCCACGGGTTCCCCCGGCTGGGCGTAGCGGCAGAACAACACTGCCCGGCGGCCCTCCCGCAGGGCGTTTTCCAGGGCGCCGAGAATCGCCTCATCGGATCCGGAAGCGCCGTAGCTCTTCAGTTGGCGGGAGATCAGGGAGACCACCTGTTCCGGCGCATCGATTTGGGAGATGTGCTGTACTACCGAGATCAGGACGTTGCCGGAATCGCTCATCCCGCTCTGCCGATGAACTGGGTAACCACCGCCTCACCGTGATGGCCGGCACCCTCGTTGAGGTCCCGCTCCCGACGGCGGCAGACGAGAATCTCCCACCCCGAACCGGCGAAGGCGTTACGCACCTCCTCGGGGGTGATGAGCATCGCCGCGTCGTGGGGGCCACCACTGGAGTATCCACCGGCGCGCTGGTCCGGGTGGAACCACTCGGCAATGACAAACCCGCCGGAACGGGTCAGCGCCTGGTGTGCGTGAAACAGCTGTCTTTTTCGCTGGGGGTCCACGTGAAAAAAGGTACTCACCACCACGTGGGCCGCAGGATGGTCAGTGGGCTGCCCCAGGACGTCCCGCTTTACCATCTGCACCGCAACGCCCCGCTGGGCGGCAAGGGCACGGGCCTTCTCAAGTCCCGTCGCGGACAGGTCAACGGCGGTGACCACGCAGCCCTGTTCAGCCAGCCAGACCGCGTTACGACCCTCACCGGCAGCGAGTTCGGTGACCAGAACTTCCCGGGGCGCACCGTCACCGGCCAGCACATACTCCAGAAAACCGGAGCGAATCCACTCGTTCGGCTCCGTCCCGTAGTGATAGTCGTGTTTGGCGAACACGTTGTCCCAGAAGGTTTCTGCCATTCCTGAAGGGTACCGGTTTTTTGTCGGGCAGGGAAGGAAGTCTTGGGCGCGTGGGCGCGTGGGCGCGTGGGCGCGTGGGCGCGTGGGCGCGAAGATATCTTGCTATACGAGGTCGTGTACTATAATCCTAAAAATGTAGTATTTTCTTACATGATATCGTAGTCAACAGAATTATGTACGCTGCCGTGCCCGTCGCCGCGGGAAGAGGAGGTTGTGTGTTCTTCGAGGATCTCCGTCGACATATCAGCAGCCGCCGTCTTTTCGATCTGGACACACTGGTCCGGATCGGTGCCCTGGACGCCGACACGCAGCGGGATCGCGCCGCACGTGTGCGGGACCTGTACCGCTGGCGTCAGGGAGGCAAGGTTATCGGCTGGCGCCGGAATCTCTACAGCATCGCACCACGGTACGGCGGCCCCGAGATCGACCCGCTGGAGCTGGCCTGCGCGGTGCACCATCCCGGGTATGTGAGCCTGGGTACCGCCCTGATGCATCGCGGCGTGCTGGATCCGTCTCGTCTCGAGACCTCCGGCAGGGACACAACCCCGGGGTTTGGTCCGCGGCGGGCGGCAATGCACATAGCGTCCCTCGATCCGCCGGAGGTTGTGAGCGTTGTCGGTACCGGCCATTCCGGAACCACCGCAACACCTCTCGGCGAGATCCGGCGGCATCGAATCCGCCCGGAGCTGCTGTGGGGGTACACCGAGGTGGCAGCCGGAGGCGCCGCCGCAGGGGGAGCGGTCAGAGTGGCGCTGCCTCACAAGGCGCTGATCGATCTCTGGTACCTTTGGCCCCGGGGATGGACTCCCTACACCTACGAGGCGCTGCAGCTCAAGGTGGACCGGATCGACTTCGATGCGCTGGACCGGGCCCTCTCAACGTTCGCCGCCCCGCAGAGCATGCGCAGATCGTTGCACGCTCTCTTGCTATTCACC
>SKHA01000266.1 GCA_007117185.1 Spirochaeta sp.
CAGGCGAGCCTTCACAGTTGCACCTCGAAATGGATCTCCCCGGTGTACCCGCCGCGGTCACAGACTCGCACCACCTCCAGCGTCCAGGTGCCGCTCACGTTGGCCACAAAAGGAAATTCGCCGGAGTGAGTGCGGCTTCTGGGCTCTTCCCAATCAGGCGGGCTGGTGAGGATCAGCGGCTGGGTGTCCCGGGCAACCCGCCAGCGGCTGCCGTCCAGAAGATACAGGGTCTGGTCGGGGCTGACGGTACAGTTGCGGTGGTTTTCCACGTAGACCATCTGCAGGGTGTACTCACCACCCTGCTGGAGGATCGCCGTTTCACCCTCGCTGATCCTTTGGGCGTTACCCGCTGCATCGATCACGGTGTAGGTATAGTTGCAGGCAAAGGTTGCAATGGAGCCAGCCAGCAGAAGAACCAGAAATGTCACTATTCGCTTTTCCATACTCTGAGATTCGGTGACGCCGGTGAACCCTCTGGAAAGACCCTGTGAAGATTGTGTGTATTGTCATTGCGCCGGGATTGCACGAAAATGGCCCCGGCCATGAAAAACACTGTTCTGTTACCGATTGTTTTGCTGGCGGTGCTCGCCTCCTGCTCGGACCCGGATGAGGGGGCGACGTTGCTCCATTGGGCGGCCCGGACGGGAGACGTTGAGCGCTTCACGGTGCTGCTGGAACGTACAGCGGATCCCCTGCTGCTGGAGAAAGCCGATGCCGCCGGGCGTACTCCTCTGTTCTGGGCCGTTCAGACAGGGCAGACGGAAATGGTGGCGCTGCTGATTGCGCGGGGTGTGGAGGTAGACTATCGCCATGATGACGGCCGGACCCTGCTGCATATCGCCGCTGACGGCGATCATCGGGAGGTGGTGGACCTTCTGCTTGAAGCGGGGCTCGACCCGGATACCCCCTGGCCGCGTCGCTCCCTCTCGGCACGCATGGGAACGCTGCTGGGATGGTGAAGTTACCCCGCTGGACATCGTGGATACCCTGGGTGCTGGTGGTGCCCCGGAGCACCCTGGTCTTTTTCTCGATTCGCCGCGCCACCGGTGTGAAGGCTTTTGACCACCGGCTGTGGAGTATCCACTGGCAGCCGCTGGTGTGGGTGCTGTTCAAGGTGCTGCTGGCAGTGGTGGTTGCCCGGTGGCTCTGGTCCTGGACGGAGCCGCTGGCGGTGGCGCTGCAGGAGGGGTTCGCGTTCTTCCGGCTGGAGGAGATCTACAGTTTTCAGATGCCTGACGGCGCGTTCTTTCGACGTATCGCCCGGCTTCTGGTGGGGGCGGTCCTGGGGTATTACGGCGTGTTCTACCTGGCGCTGCAGGTGCAGGGGCTCTTTTCGGCGCTGGTGATTCATCGGCCCAGCGGAGACGCCTGGTATCTGCAGAGCATGGTCCTCTGGCGCAGAATACACAGCTTCCCCGCTGCGGGGGGCACCACCGTGACGGTTCAGCAGACTCTCCCTGGACGTCTGCTGGATATGGGGACGGTGCAGGTATATCGCGGTGGAGAGGAGGTGGTGACGGTACGTGCCATCGGTGCTGTTGCCCGGGCAGCGCAGCTCCTCCAGGGACGGCGATGAAATCCACCTGGCCGGTGACCCTGCTGGCAGCGCTGGCGCTGGTGACGGTTCATACCCTCTTTCACCTCACCTTCATGCAGCAGTATCTGGACTGGGACCAGATAGTATATCTGAATAATATCCGCAACGCTCTGCAGCCGGAGCGACTTCCCCTGTTGAATCCACACCACCTGCATCTGGAGATCGGTGGTGCCCACTGGCACAGCTTCATTCTGGAGCGCTGGGGTGACGCGGGGCTGACCGATCTGGCGTTCAACAACCGCCTGCGATCGCTGGCTGCCGCGGCGGTAGCGTTGTTCTTCTTTGTTCTCTTTTTACGGGAAATGACCGGGTCCACCCTCTGGGCGCTGGCAGGAGCGATTCTTCTGGCGGGGACCCACGGTTATATGGCCTACGCCACCAAGGTGGACACGCCGGTTTTTCCGTCGGCAACGCTGGCGATGACTCTCTGGGTGGTACAGCGGTTGGAGCAAACCCGGCGGGTGCCCCTGGTCTGGGGGGTTCTGGGGGGAGTGATTCTCTTCCTTGGGGTGATGGCTCATCAATACATGGCGATCCCGGCGGTTCTGGGGTGCGTAGCCCTGGTGCTGCCCCGGTGGCTCTTCCCTGATCCCCGGCGGTGGGCCCCCTTCCGGCGCAGCTCCCCTCAGCGTGACCGATCCGTCAGGGATATTCCCCGGCGAGCGGTGGCAACGGTGGTGATGGCGCTGGTGGGGGTCTCGCTGGTGGCGGGGGCGTACTTCTGGGCGGGAAAGACGGTTTATAATCTGCCCTTTGCGGGAGAACAGGGTGTTGAGGCGCGGGGCCCCCTGCGATCCAACACCTTTCAGCGCTGGCTGTTTCTGTACGCCGGGACCAACATGTGGGGGCGGGGGTTGGAACAGTTCGACCCCCGGGCACCCTTTCGGGGGTACACGGACATGTTTATCTCCCAGCCGGGCACCGTCACCCGATTCAATCGCAACTACCGCTTCGAGGACGGGTTTGTTCACCGTCAGCTGAGGAACATGACCGCGTTTCTCGTCGCGGCGACGGTGATTCTGCTGCCGGCGTTGTGGATGCGCTACCGTCGTCTGTTCGTGTTCGTTCTCTCAACCGCGGTGGTGAAAATCCTGTTCACCACCTACTGGGAGGCGTACTACTACGAGTTCTGGATCATCCCGGGGATGCTCCTGGTGGTTCTGCTGGTGATGATTCTGCACCACCTGGCGGTTCTGCTGAACGGAGTCACCCTTCGGGGCGGATCCCTTCCGGGGGTAGCGTATCTTCTCTTTCTGAGTCTCGTCTTCTTCAACCACAACGTCCAGCACTACCTGGTCAACTATTCCCGGGTTCAGCGCCTGGAGTCCTACTCGTCAGAGTGGCCGGAGAGTTACTATCTGCCCCTGTTCAGCACCGATATCTATCTGCACCCCCAAGACGTCCATCGGGAGGCGTTTCCGGGGTCATTGAGGAGCGTTCAATGACTGTACTTGTCACCGGCGGCGCCGGATTCCTGGGGATCAACCTGATTCGTCATCTGCTGGAGTCGGAAGAGCAGTACCAGGTGGTTTCCCTGGATCTGGCTCCCTTCGACTACCCCGAAGCGGATCGAATCTCCGTCCATACCGGCGACATTCGCGACACCGCAGTGGTGAAAACGGCGATGGCCGGGGTGGATGCGGTGGTGCACACCGCTGCAGCGCTGCCCCTGTACACACCCGAGGAGATCCGTACCACCGATATCGACGGGACAGCCACCGTCCTGGCGGCGGCGGAACAGGGGGGTGTGCGCCGGTTCGTGCACATCTCCTCAACAGCGGTGTACGGTATTCCCGACCACCACCCCCTGCGGGAAGACGATCCCCTCATCGGGGTGGGCCCCTACGGTGAGGCCAAGATACGCGCCGAAGAGCTGTGTCGGGAGGCGCAGGAGCGTACCCTCGGGATGGCCGTCTCCATTCTGCGGCCCAAGTCCTTTGTGGGGCCGGAGCGGCTGGGGGTGTTCGCCCTCCTGTACGACTGGGCGCTGGACGGCAGAGGGTTCCCGATGATCGGCAGCGGTAGCAACCGCTACCAGCTTCTTGATGTGGCTGATCTGAGCAGCGCAATCGAACTCTGCCTTACCCTTCCTGCGGGGCACGTCACCGACACCTTCAACATCGGTGCCGCCGAGTTTGCCACCATGAGAGAAGACTACCAGGCGGTGCTGGACGCCGCAGGCTTTGGCAAGCGTGTCGTGGGCCTGCCTGCCTGGCCGGTGATCACGACGCTGCGGATTCTTGAGTTCTTCCACCTCTCCCCGCTGTACAAGTGGGTCTACGAGACGGCTTCGAAGGATTCTTACGTGGCCATCGACCGCGCCCGGGAGAAACTGGGGTTTACTCCAAAGTACTCCAACCAGGAGGCGCTGCTGCGTAATTTCCAGTGGTACCGGGATCATCTTGAAGGTTTTCGTGGTTCTTCCGGGGTCTCCCACCGGGTTCCCTGGAAGCAGGGCATTCTGGGTCTGGCCAAGCGGTTCTTCTGATATGGAGAGCAACATCGCCATGGCGATCAAGGTCAAATACGGACTGGTCCACGTTCCCTCGCAGCGCAAGTGCCGCTCATGGATCAGGGAGGTGGCGGTGCACCGGGGGGCGGGTCTGCCCCCGGAACACGCGGGGTGGCAGGCAGCGCGGCGGGTCTTTCCCTACGAGGCGCGGCAGCTCCACGACCCGGCGGCGTCGGCAGTGACGGAGATCCTCACTTTGGCAGAGGACTCGGGAGACGATCCTCCTCGTCGGCAATGACGAAGCAGTTCCGGCCGCATTCCTTCGCTTCGTAGAGAGATCGGTCGGCCCGGCGATTCCACCCCTCCGGATCTTCGTTTTCCTGGAGCAGCGCTGCTCCCAGCGAGGCGTACACCGCCTGGTCGCCGTACTTCAGATCTCGGGTGATGTTCTGCTGCAGGTTTTCGGTGATGGAACGCAGTCCGGCCATATCGATGTTCCCCAGCAGCAGGATAAACTCGTCGCCGCCGTAGCGAAACGCCCGGTCCTCCCGGCGGGTGGAAGAGCGGATCACCTCCGCCAGCGAGACCAGTACCTGGTCGCCGGCAGCGTGCCCCCACTTGTCGTTGATCAGCTTGAAGTTGTCCAGGTCCAGGATTATCAGCCCGAAGCCGGTGTTGTGTCTGCCTCGCGCCGCCACCGCCCGGTCCAGCTCCTCTTCCAGGCTGCGCCGGTTATAGAGTCCTGTCAGGGGGTCTCGGGTAGCCCAGCGGACCAGCTGATCCTGGTGGCGGCGACTGTGATGGGCAAATACGAAGCTGAACACGGCAGTTGTGGAGACCGAAAAGAAGAATCCCGCGGCCTGGGCAACTGAAGAGAAACTGCCTCCGGGTGTCAGAATCTCCCGGATCCCCAGGGGAGCAAGGATCAGCGACAGCAACGCAATCGCCGCCCACTGCGGGACCAGGTAGGAGAGAAAGAACACCACCGGATACACCCACAGCGCTCCGTCGATTCCAAGGATCCAGGAGACGAACAGAGCGCCCGCCGAGAGCTGTACCGACAGGAGGACTCCCGCTCCGGTGGCGATGCCGGTCCGCAGTGCCCACGCTACGGAGACGCCGGCGATCACCACGATCAGAAGATCGGCTATCGCCACCGAGATGGGGCCGACAACAAACCGGTAGATCATGAAGGGGGTCACCACCAGCACCGTCAACGTTCCAACGAGAAGCACCAGCATCAGCTTGAAGTCCCGAGAGAGGCGGTCTTTGAACGCGTCGTGACGTTTCATTTTCTCGATGATCACAGTAGCGGATTCAGAGGTTCTTGAGAAGCATAGGGGGCTGTCCCGCCACCGGGGGCTGGACAGCCCATCAGGGTCTGTTCTCCCATCAGGGTCGGGCGACGAACTCCAGCTCCAGCCGGACCGTATCGGCCACGCTTTCAACGATGGAGTTTCCACCAACATAGGGAATCTCGATCTCGAAGTCCCGGTAGGCGATCACCGTCTGCGCCTCCCCGCGAATCTCTTCCTCAGAGGTGATATGGAGGGTCAGGGAGAAGACAACCTCCCGGGTTACGTCACGAATGGTGAGTTCTCCGGTGACCTCCAGATCCATGACGGTTCCCGGGGAGATCGTCTCGGGTATCCCGGACACGACGGTGGGCTGAAAGAGGGCAAACTCGTATTCATCCCGGTTGGTCTGGAGAATCATCGATCGAATGGTGCGATCCCGCATCTCGTCATCGGTGGCAACGGCACGCAGGTTGATCTCGAAGGGGCCGATCTCAACCCCGGGGGGCTCAAACCCCACCGCCACCGACCCATCCACCTGGTCGGTGACACCCACAACGGTCATGTCCCGCCCGCGGAGCACCTCGTCAATGACGAATCGTGCCTCAGACAGCCCGGAGACAGCGCTGTAGACCACCGAGTGGGGTTCAGCCGGCTCGACCCGCTCCGCCGCCACAGCC
Source organism: Spirochaeta sp. (assembly GCA_007117185.1). Lineage (GTDB taxonomy): Bacteria > Spirochaetota > Spirochaetia > DSM-27196 > Alkalispirochaetaceae > Alkalispirochaeta. The sequence goes on from SKHA01000266.1 coordinate 6,025, forward strand.
CTGGTGGGCTCTCCGGACCCTCCGGCAAAAAAAACGTATAGCGAGAACGCTACAAAGGCGACGATGACGATACCGAACAGAGCGGTAAGTATCCTGAATGGACCTCTCATGTGGTTACCTCCTTGAGGGGAATGCAGTTGGAGACGAGGGATCCCATCGCCTCCGGGTGGGACGTTGTCCCGGCTGTCTTCAGCGCCGCGTCGAGCAGCTGTTCCCGCCACTGCCGCGCCTGTTCCAGCGATGTCGGTGAGTCCCGGTCTACCACCTGCAGAACCCGCAGCAGGTTGTACTCCCAGGGGGTCTCGCCGTTGAGCTCCAGACGGGGGATATCCTCCAGGTCGTCTCCGAGTTGAAAGGCCCTGCCCAGCATGAGCCCAAGTTCCCGGAGTATCGGAAGGTCCTGCCGTGCTGTGGTGCTGCCGCTGCACAGAGCGCCAACCTGCAGGGGCGCCACGCAGGTGTACACGCCGGTCTTTTTGTCGTAGAGACGAAAGAGAGCCTCCTTCGCGGCGGCACCATCCGCCGGCGGAACGGTGAAGTGCATCTCCGCGACCTGACCGTTTATTGTGGTGACCGCTGCATCTTCGACAATGTCCATGATGCGATGGTCCAGGCGATGCTCTTCTACGGTCCGACGGATTCGGCGCATCCCCAGGGTGTGCAGCAGGTCGCCCCCCAGAAGCAGCAGTGCCGGCGCTGCATCGGCGGGGGGACGGTGCGCTGCGGGACCGCGGTCCAACCAGTCATCGTGCATCAGTGCAAACAGGTGAAGCAGCTCCAGCCCTGCCGCCAGCTGCCACCGGGCGCTTTCCTGGTCTGCGGTCCCGGCGACGTCGGCGCTGCCATCGTTGTTGCGGTAGATCCGAGCGGTCTCCAGCAGCAACCGGGATCGCAGGAATCCGGCGGGCCGATCCAGGTAGTGCCGGATCACGCTGCGCAGCTCCGGGGCTGCCTGTTGTAACTCAAACTCCTGTCGGAGGACTTCCCTCATGTCGGCCACAGAATCACTCCGGTCATCGCGAGGATCTGAGCAGCGCTGAACAGCAGGTGCAGCTGTGCGGTTCGGAGCGGCAGGTCGATGAGCTCGCTGCCGTCGCGCGCTCCGAGGACCCGTCGGGTCAACCCCAGCGTCACCGGAAGAGTCGCCAGAACGAGCAAGGTCAGCGCCGGGAGTACTCGGGCCCACACCATCACCGCTATCACCACGTACGCTCCCAGACAGAGCACAACGAAGAGCACCCGGGACCGACGGAAACCGAGACCCCCGGCGAGGGTGTGAATACCGGCGGCACGGTCACGGTGGATGTCCCGCAGGTTGTTGCCGTGGAGAATCGCTGTGACCAGCAGGGCCATGGGAACGGAAGGCAGCGTTGCTGCCAGTTCGGATGATCCGGTGAGGCTCCATACGCCCATCAGAACCAGCGCCGGGCCCATGAGCAAGAACACCGCCACATCGCCCATGGCACGATACTTGAAGCTGAAGCGCCCTCCCGTGTACAGGTATCCCCCCAGCGCCCCGGCCAGTCCGGCGGCAAGGTAGCCGGTGCCCCGCTGCAGGGCGATAAGGGAGCCCAGGAGGATCCCCAGCAGGTAGTAGATGTTACCGCTTATCAGCATGAATCGTGGCGAAACCGTGCCCTGACTGATCGCGTGGGTGGGGTCCGGGTCGGGCTTCCCGTTGACGGTACCATCCACACCGTGGCGATAGTCCCAGTAGTCGTTGAGGACGTTCGTCCCGGCGTGAAAGAGCAGCGCTGCAGCGAGGTAGGGTGCAGCGGTCCACCACAGGATGACCGTCTCCGGGACCACAGAGGCCATCTGGACGGCTATCACCACCGCCAGTGCAGCCGGCATTATCGAAGCGGTGAAGGAGAACGCCCGCAGGGAGGCAAACCAGCTGCGCAGGGTAACGGGTGTGCTCAATCCACCCTCCGTCGGAGGCGCAGCGCTGTCCAGTAGAACTGGAGGGTCTGGGTGACCCCGAAGTGGCGGAAGCCGCACATCAGGTAGTGCAGTCGCAGCCCCAGACGCCCGCCCACCGGCAGAACCCCGAACACGGTACCCAGAGACTTCCGACCCAGGGGAATAACCCACCCCAGGTCTACCGGCCGGAAGGGTTTGCGGGCACGGCCGCGCCAGAGACGTACCACATTCCGGCCCGCGTGCCGACCGGAGTAAAACGCAAAGTTTACCGCCCGGCGCAGTACCTGCCCGTCTCTTTCCAGAGCGGCAGCGTCACCGGCGACGAAGACCTGTGGATATCCCGGCAGCGTCAGATCCGACGCCACGTGAAGGCGGTGATCCCGGGTTTTGCCCACGGTTCCACGAATCTCCGTACGGGTGCCGCGCATGCCGGCGGCCCAGCAGACCAACACGTTTTCTATCTTCGAACCGTCTGAAAGGATTGCAGTGGTACCGTCGTACTCCTGGAGGGCCACCCCTGAGCGAACGGTGATATCCATCGCGACCAGGTACCGCAGGATCGCCTGCCGGCGCCGTTCCGGGAGAAAGGGCAGAATGTGGTCGGCAACGTCCACCACGGTGATGGGTGGGTGCTTCTCTTCGCCGACGCGCAGGCCCGCCGCTACCTCGAGCCCGGTGTAGCCGCCCCCGACCACCAGAACGGCAGTTCCGTCGCGGTGGTGGAACTCCTGCCGGAGAGCCTCGGCGTTCTCCATGGTATCCAGCTGCTGCAGGTTTTTCGTCTGGGAGAACCCGTAGTACTCCGGGGTGGAACCGGTAGCGATGATCAGTGTCTGCCAGGGATATTCCGTATGCAGGGTGTCCCGTAGAGTTCGTTGTTCAAGATCGATCTCAGTGATCTCGGCGACTACCACCGACACCCGCTCACCGTAGCGGCTGAAGATTTCCTTCAAATCCCGGATGATCGCTCCGGGTGGTACACGACGGGTCAGGATATCCGGAAGGGCCGGTAGCATTGTGGCGTAGGGAACGGCGCTCACAATGGTGACGCCTGCAGACCTGTCTTTGTGGAGAACTGCCCGGGCCGCCTGGAGACCGGCAAACCCGGCTCCGAGAATATGGACAGTTCGTTCGGTGTTCATGAACCTGAAAGTACGCAGCCGGGGCCACTTGCGGCAACTTGTCGTGATATACTGGCGAGATGAACACCCTTCGAAAAGTTGCCTTGTTCAGCAACGAGTACCCCCCGAACATCTATGGCGGTGCCGGGGTGCATGTGGAATACCTCAGTCGCGCCTTGGCGGAGTTCGTCGAGGTGGAAGTGCGTTGTTTCGGAGAGCAGGATAGCCAAGAGGGCAACCTGCGCGTAAAAGGGTACCAGCCATGGGACGAGATGAAGCACAATACAGACCCCCGTTTTGTTGGGGCTGTAGGGGCGTTTTCCCGCAGTCTGGCGATGGCGAAAGACACCCTTGATGCTGACGTGGTGCATTGCCATACCTGGTATACCCAGATGGGCGGGCTGCTGGCGGCGAAGCTCTGGGACATCCCCTTTGTTCTGACCACCCACTCTCTTGAGCCGTTGCGTCCCTGGAAAGCGGAGCAGCTCGGTACCGCTTACCACCTGAGCAGCTGGATGGAGCGCACCGCTATCGAGAACGCCGACGCGGTGATCGCCGTCTCCAGGGAGACTCGGAACGACGTATTCACCCACTTCGGCGCAGCCGAGACCAAGACCCACGTGATCCATAACGGGATTGACCTGGAAGAGTACCGTAAGGACCCGGGCACGGATGTCCTCAAGCGGCACGGTGTGGATCCGAGTCGACCCTATGTACTGTTTGTCGGGCGCATCACCCGCCAGAAGGGAATCATCCACCTGGTGGACGCGATCGAGTATCTGGACCCCGGGATCCAGGTGGTATTGCTTGCGGGTGCTCCCGATACGGAGATGATTGCCCGGGAGATGGAGGAGCGAATTGCCCGGGCGCGGCTCAAGCGGTCGGAGATCACCTGGATCGATCAGATGCTTCCTCGAAACGAGACGATCCAGTTCTACTCTCATGCAACGGTGTTCTGCTGCCCCTCGGTGTACGAGCCGTTCGGGATCATCAACCTTGAGGCGATGGCGTGTGAGACGGCGGTGGTGGCTTCCCGGGTGGGGGGTATTCCCGAGGTCGTGGTCCCTGAGGAGACGGGTATTCTGGTGGACTGCGAACTTGAACGGGGGACGTTCGTGCCCCGTGACCCCGAGGGGTTTGCCCGGGGTCTGGCTGCAGGAATCAACCGAATTGTCGGCGATCC
>SKHA01000215.1 GCA_007117185.1 Spirochaeta sp.
CGCGTGAAGGCGGCGAAACTCGCCCTCGCTGATCCGCTGCAGATCGTCCCAGACCCCCAGGAGGTGCCGTCGCGGCACCCCCTGCTCGAGAAAGAACTCGTCCCATACGTCGGAAACAGCATAATTATCAAACATTTCGGTAGTAATTATACCTATGTCTTACTGAAACGTATAGCTCATTTCAGCAACAGCCCCGGCTTCCGTGTTACAATCTCAACAACTCAGAACGACAAAGACCGATGAAAACGATCAACCCCTGGTCCACCCGCAGCCCCCGGGAGAAGCGGGCAGCCTTACGAGGCTACTATCGCCCCCGCCGTGCCGCTCTGGCTCGGACACTGGTAGTACTGTACCTTCTGGCGGCGCTGATCATGGTGGGATACGCTGTGATCTTCACCTGGGCCGGTTACCACCAGGTCCCCTTTGGGGAAGAGGTTGCCAGGGCCACCGGAAACCTGCCGGTGATCCTTCTTGATCAGGGACCGGCCCCCTCCATCGATTCCATGCCCCGGCGGCAGCCCCTGCCCTTCCCTCCGGCGCAACCGGAAGATCGCTGGCTTCTGAGAGTCGTCATCGCCGACCGTTACAGTATCCACACCGCCACCACCCTGGAGACCAGCCCGTTGGTACGAGTCCTGAACCCTGATGGAACGCCAAGAACCGAGGACACCAGCGGCCATTTCCAGGTGGATCTGGCCAGTGACACCCCCTACATCGTGACGGTGATCGCCCCGGAATCCCTTCCTCAGCCGCCTGCCCAGGACCACTACTACAACCTGCTGGTCTACCTGCCAGACCAGAACCCCCGCCCCCTGGGAATCATCCCGGAGACACTGATGGTTCTCTTTCTCACCCTGATGGGGCTGGTCTTCACCCTGATGATCCTGGCAGTTCTCCCGTCGAAGCAGTAGCCCCCCGGACAAACTCAGAACGCTTCCATAAGGGTGAGATAGACGCGCATGCCCTCGGGACTGAACCCCGTATCCAGCCGCAGGTTGACGTCCCGGTCGCGATTCATAGCCAGACGGAGGGCCGCCCCCTCCGGAATATCGCAGTTCGCTCTGCAGGAGCTGGTGCAGCGAGTCGTCGGCGACACCGGTGGCTCCAAACGCGACCACGGTTAAGCGATCAGCAACTGCCATCCGAAGTTCCGCTTGCAGCGACGCGGCGTGGTTGGCGACAAAGCGGTGCGCCGCGTAGCCGCGGAGCAGCCGCTGTCCGCCCATGGCAGGAAGGGTGTGCCGCGGTGTGGCTGCGGTGGAGAGCGTCGCGGTTGAGCGCAGCGCGAGGACCGCCGGGCGACCACGGTTGGGAGCAGGAAAGGGATGCAGCGGTACCAGCTGCCAGGGTGGGTCCGCAACCGGCACAGCCACCTCCTGCGACGGCGGCGCAGCGTGCACCGACTCCAGGGGTATCAGGGTCGCCGTGACCACCATCGTGACGAAAAGCACCACGCTGCTTCGGTGAACCCGTCGCCGGGTCCTCACAGCGCAGCGGGGCCCGGCATCCAGCGCGAGTCCCGCCGCCGCGACTCCCAAAGCCACCCCAAGGGGACGCGCCAGGGTTGGAAAGACTGAGGATACGAAGAGGTAATCCTGCCGCTGCGCCCACACAAGTAACACCACTATCGCACCGGAGGCCACAAGTTCTGCTACCGGGATGGCAACGGAACGGGGCTGGACGGCGGATGGAGCGGGTCTGCCTCCGGCGCCCGACACGCCCATCATGCCCAGCACACCCCGAACGCCGAGAACCACCCCCAGGATCGCCAGGACGGCGATCACAAAACCGAGAATGCGGGCGGCACCAAGAATCCGGCTCATCCCCACCGGTCCGGCTCCCGTCCACACTGACCAGTCCCTGAGAATCGCGGCGATCAGAGGCCAGCTGCGCTGGCTGTTGGCGACGATCACGATCCCCTCGTCGCGGTCCGGCAGGAGGTGGAAGTGCGTCATCCACCCGAGCCCCTGCCCGCCGTGAAACACCGCTCGTTCGCCCCCGGGCAGGGTTTCCACGAAGTGACCCAGCCCGTAGGTACCGGCCACAACCTGGTAGATTCCAGACACGGCCACCTGGGGCGCCCAGAGCTCGTCCATCGGGTCGGCGATACTTCCCGCTGCGAAGCGACCCAGATCTTCCAGGGTGGCAAAAAGCCCCCCCGAGGCATGGTTGGGGTAGAGATACGGCGTCACCGGCGCTCCCGTCAGATCGTATCCAAAGGGTACCCGTCCGGCCAGTTCGGGCTGCCAGACAAAGGTCGATTCATTCATGCCCATGGGGCGCAGGACGGCCTCCCGCATATAGTCGGAAAATGGCTGCCCCGTCACTTTTTCCACGATCTGTTCCAGCACAGCGAACCCGATATTCGAGTATTCGAATCGATCCCCCGGTCGCTGCCCCGGCGCACCCGCGGCAGCAGCAAGAAAATCGTCGATGTGCGGAACGGGCGCTCCCGGCTCGTAGTGGACGCCGATGGGCCCCAACGGCAGCCCTGCGGAGTTACTCAACAACTGCCTGACGGTGACATCCCCGTACGGTACCTGCCCCAGATATTCCCGCACCGGTACGTCCAGGCTGATCAGCTGATCCCGGACCAGCTGCATCATCCCGCGAGCGGTCACCGACTTGGAGATCGAGTGGGTCATGAGAACGTGAGCCTCGGTCAGCGCCTCTGCTGTCTC
>SKHA01000214.1 GCA_007117185.1 Spirochaeta sp.
GGATGGAGTCTGTGCAGCGGCGATCTCCCACGACAATCGGCGCTATTCCCGGGAGTTTGCCCTCTCAGCGGCGCTGGTTCTGGCTGCCCACGGGATCAGAACGTTCCTCTTCAGCGATCTCAGACCCACCCCGGAACTCTCCTTCGCGGTGCGTCAGCTAGGCGCCACTGTGGGGATCATGGTCACCGCCAGCCACAACCCGCCGGAGTACAACGGCTACAAGGTGTACTGGGCAGACGGCGCGCAGGTTACCGCCCCTGACGACGAGCGGATCATCGATCGCGTGGTGGCGGTCAAACCGGAGGATATACCGTCCATCACCCGGGAAGAGGCGCTGCAGCAGGGGTTGCTGATCTATATCGACCAGGAAATGGACGACGCCTTTGTGGCGATGGTGAAGCGACAATCGGTGCAGCCGAAGCTCCTGGAAGAGCGGGGCGGTGACGTTACCGCGGTGTACACGCCGCTGCACGGAACCGGAGCGATGCTGGTGGAGCGGGTCCTGGGTGAGCTGGGGGTGAACGTCCTCACCGTGCCGGAACAGCGGGAGCCGGACACGGAGTTTCCCACCGTCACCTCTCCCAACCCTGAAGATGCCAGCGCCCTGGAGATGGCTCTGGAGCTGGGCCGCCGGGAGTCCGCGGATATCGTCATCGGCACCGACCCCGACGCTGATCGTCTGGGAATTGCCGTTCCCGACGGCCGAGACCTGACCCTCATCACCGGAAATCAGCTGGGGGTCCTGCTGGCGGACTACATCCTGGGACAGCGGAAGGCGCTGGGCACCCTGCCGGAGAAACCGGTCTTCGTAACCACCGTGGTGACCACCGGGATGCAGCGCCTTGTAGCAGAGCACTACGGCGCCCGGGTCTACGAGACCCTGACCGGGTTCAAGCACATCGCCTCCATCATGCGGCAGCTTGAAGGGGACAGCTCTCAGGGGCAGTTCGTTATGGGCGATGAGGAGAGTTACGGCTATCTGATCGGTACGGAAGTTCGCGACAAGGACGCAATCACCGCTACCGTCCTGACCATCGAGATGGCCTTGCACTGGCGGAATACCGGGATCTCGGTGTTGCAGCGCCTTGAGCAACTCTGGGCACAGTTCGGCTACTGGGAAGAACAGACGATCTCCCGTTATTTTGCCGGCCAGAGCGGCAAGGAGTTGATGAATGGACTGATGCGGAAGATGCGCCAGACCCCGCCGACTTCCTTTGCGGGGCAGCGGGTGGAGCGGGTCCTGGATCTGAAGACCGATCAGGTCATCCTTCCGGAAACAGGTGCCACCGAAGCGGGCCCGGGGCTGCCCTCGTCAAACGTGCTGCAGTTCTTCCTGGCCAACGGAGCAAAGGTGAGCATGCGACCCTCCGGGACGGAACCGAAAATCAAGTTCTACGCCAGCTGTCACAGCGCCCCCGGCACCCCCCTGGAGACCGCCCGGCACGAGGTACAGGGACAGATCGAGGCGATCGAGAGAGAGATTCTCACCATCATCGAGGCGGTACAGCAGTGACCCTGGACGCCACCCGGGGGGTAACGGATTTTACCTTCGTTGCCTTTGACTTCGAGACAACGGGGCTGCACCCGGCGGTGGACCGCATCGTGGAGTTCGGAGCGGTCCGTTTCACCGTCGGGCAGGAGCTGGCCATGTTCAGCCAACTGGCCAACCCGGGGATGGCGATTCATCCTGACGCGGCGCGGGTGAGCGGGATCACCGACGCTGCAGTTGCCACGATGCCCCCGGTGGCGGCGGTTCTGCCGCAGTTCATGGAGTTTGTGGGAGAGGCGATACTGGTTGCCCACAACGCCGAGTTTGATGGCGGGTTTCTCCGGGCGGAGCTGCAGCGGACGGGGATGCCAACGGTGGCCAACCTGATCATCGATACCCAGGCCCTGGCGCAGAAGGCGTTTCCCGGCAAAAAAAGCTACTCCCTGCAGAACCTGGTCGCGATGCTGGGTATACCCGCCAACACCGCCCACCGCGCCGGTGACGACGCGCGACAGTGCATGCTCCTGTTCGAACACTGCGTGGAGGCGCTGAGCTTCATGGGCGATCTGCCCCTGCAGGAGGTCCTGACCTGACGGAAGGGCCGTACTTGTGATATCCTTCTTAATTGTTGGAGATAAAGGATGGTACGGTCTGCATGGTTTCGTTGGTTGTCGGATGGATTGAGAATATTGGAAGAAACGTCGAGTCGCTGCTGACAGGGCTGGGCAGATTTCTTGTTTTCGCGGGGAACGTGCTGCCCCGGTTTCTTCAGCCGCCCTTCCGGTGGCGACAAATTGCTGAACAGATAGAGGTAATCGGGGTCAAGTCAGTAGGGATCATCGCCCTCTCCAGCGGGGCGATCGGGATGATCTTCACCCTGCAGACCACCAACCTGCTGGCGATGTTTCAGGCGGAGCACATGGTTGGCGCCGGTGTGGCCATGACCAATGCCCGGGAGCTGGCTCCGCTTATCACCACCCTGATGCTGATCGCCAAGAACGGTTCAGCCATGACCGCTGAACTGGGAACGATGCGCGTTTCCGAACAGATCGACGCTCTGGAGACGATGTCCGTTGATCCGGTGCACTACCTGGTGGTGCCCAGGGTCATCGCCAGCCTGCTGGTTTTTCCCATCCTCACCGGACTTGCCAACGTGGTTGGACTCCTGGGAAGCC
>SKHA01000336.1 GCA_007117185.1 Spirochaeta sp.
GGGGTAAAGAGCGCCGCCTGAGGCTCGGGGTAACTTGCAGCCACCCCGTTGAAGTGATACTCCAGCGCTCCGGAAAACCCCGTCGGGCCCCCGCCCCCGGCCTCCACCCGCACACCCCCCAGGGGTTGCGCCTTCACCACCCGGTTACGGGCGTCGTAGAGTTCCAGCGCCCCCTCCAGGAGGATTCGGGCCCCTGGCAGATCAAACTGCGCAAAAGCCCCGGGGCGCAGGATCCGTTCCTGCTGCCACGTCACCGTGACCCCGCCGGAACCCAGCAGAAACGAGCCGGCAAACCGCAGCCTCTCGAAATCACCGTTCCCACGCAGAACATCCTGCACCGCCGTGGTGAACTGACCCTGAACCAGCCGGTCTGCGGAGGAGAGAACCAGGGAGAGGCCGTCCAGCCCCGCCGCCCGCGCCGGGTCGACCTCCCGGGGATGAATCGCATCCACCACCGGAAAGAGAAGTTGCACCCTGGAAGGTCTGGCGGCCTGACCCTGCCGCCGAGTCTCAAAATGGCGCCCCGCCAGGATGGTCAGAGGACCGGCGGTGTGCTGGAACGTGAGCAGGTACAGCTCCAGGTCCACCTCCGTCAGGGCCGCTCCGTCAGCAGCCTGTCCTCCAGGGCCGACCCCGATCCCGGGAACGCCCGCGGGTACGACCACGACACTGTGGTCAACCAGGAGGGCTCCGCCGCCAAACCGGTGCACCCCCCGCAGCTCGCCGTAGCCATGGCCAAACCACGTCCCCCGCAATGCGGGGTTCACCCCGGCAGGGAGGTCCGAGTCCCGAAAGTACCCCGCCTGACCCACCGCCGTCAGGACGCCGTCAAAGGCGTACCCCTGAGCCACGATGGGCACCGGGGTCATCGCGGCGATCATCGTCGCGGCAACCACCGCCATCACCAGACGCACCGATACACACCACCTCACCGCTTTTTTGCCTCACCGGTACGGCGCACGCTGAACAGCTGGCGGTTTTCCGGTTCCTGAATCGCCCCGCGCTCCACGGTGAGACGGTGAATCTCCTCCTGGGCGCGGAGGACGTTGCGTCCCTTTTTGGCACTGACCCGCTTCCAGGTCTGATCGGGCCCCAGCTGGTGCGCCTTGACGGTGTCAGCAAACCAGATATCCAGCAGCCGCCGGACCGTCCGGGCGATCTCGTCGTCTTCGATGGGAAACATCAGCTCTACCCTGCGGTCAAGGTTACGAGGCATCCAGTCCGCGCTGGCCAGCCAGGTCTCGCCGGAGCCGCCGTTTTCGAAGTGAAAGATCCGGGCGTGCTCCAGGTAGCGGTCGATGACGCTGACCACCCTGATGTGCTCGCTCATCCCGGTAACCCCGGGAATCAGCATGCAGATCCCCCGGACGTTCAGAAGAATCTTCACCCCCGCGTTGTTGGCCTCGTAGAGCGCCTCGATGACCACCGGGTCTGCCAGGGAGTTCATCTTGGCGATGATCAGCCCCCGTCCGGCCTCCTGGGCGCGCCGGGCTTCCCGCTTGATCAACTCCAGCAACCGTCCCCGCAGGGAGTGGGGCGCCAGCACCAGGTGCCTGAGGCCGGGGATGACCGAGTACCCGGTTACGCTGTTGAAGAAGAGCCCCACCTCACCGGCCAGCTCCTCCCGGGAACTGAGAACGCCGATGTCCCCGTATAGCGTGGCGGTGCGGTCGTTGAAGTTTCCCGTGCTCAGGTAGACATACCGCCTGATCCCCGTCGGTTCGCGCCGGGTAATCAGCAGCGCCTTGGAGTGCACCTTGAGCCGGGCAACCCCGTGAATCACGATCGCCCCGGCCCGCTCCAGTTTCTGCGCCACATCGATGTTGCGCTCCTCGTCAAAACGCGCCTTCACCTCCACCAGGACGGTCACCTGCTTCCCCGCCTCAGCCGCCCGCACCAGGGCGCGTACCACCGGGGAGTTTCCGCTGGTCCGGTAGAGGGTGATCTTGATCGCCAGCGTATCCGGGTCCTCCGCCGCTTCCCGCAGCAACCGCAGTACCGGCTCGAAGCTCTCGTAGGGGTAGTGGAGCATCACCTCGCCCCCGCGCAGACTCTGCCACACCGGCGCATCCGGGTCGATCTGCGGTGAGGGAACGGGGCGCCAGGTCTCGTCGCGAAGCGCTTCAAACCCGTCGATCCCCACAATCTCCATCAGCGGGGCAAGGTCTACCGGGTCTGGACAGGCGTAGACCTCCTGGCTCTCCAGCCCGAAGAGCTTCGCCAGTACTTTCTGCAGCTTTGTGGATCGCCGGTTGATCACCATCCGCACCGGACGGCTGAGATCGCGGTGCTCCAGGATCTGCTCCATCGCCTCCAGAAAATCCTCGTCCCGCTCCTCGTCTACGCTCATGTCGGCGTCCCGGGTGAGGCTGAACAGGCACTGCTCCACCACCCGGTATCCCGGGAAGAGCTGGTACGCCTGCTCCAGGACAACCTGTTCAAGAAACGTGAACGCAACCGAACCGGCGCGCTCCGTCGGCAAAAAGAGGGTGCGCTTGATGCTTCGGGGCACCTGAACCAGCGCCAGGTGCGGTCCCGGCGGGTCCTGGGGGTCCTGTGACTCCCCGCCGGTTTCGCGCTCCAGCAGAAAGGCGGCGTGGAGCTGCAGGTTCCGGACACTCGGCGGCTCGTCCTGGTGGACGTCAACCCGCACCGGCGTCAGCAGGGGCTCCACGTTCTCCCGAAAAAAACGGCCCACAAAGGCGCGCTGGTCCTCGCTCCAGCGGTCCGGGGTAACCCGCTCCAGCCCCACCTCGGCGATTCCCGGCAGCACCTCATCCAGCAGGGTCTGGTAGATCCCCTCGGTGATCCGGGCCACTGCGGTGTGGATCCCTTTCAGCTGACTCCGGGGGGACATTCCGGTGGGGCAGGTGGATCGTTGTTTTGCCAGAGCCTGCCGCTTGATCGAAGCGACCCGAACCATGAAGAACTCGTCGAAATTGCTTCCCACGATAGAGAGAAACTTGAGCCGCTCAAGCAGGGGCACCGCCGGATTCTGTGCCTCCGAGAGGACCCGCCGGTTGAACTCGACCCAGCTCAGGTCGCGATTGATGAATCGTTCCGGGGCGCTCACAGCAGCACCACCTGGTAGCCGTAGATTTCTTCAAACATCTTTCCCTTTATCGTGAGGCCATGACGCTCGGTGGAAATGTCCCCCAGGGATTCGCACTGGATCATGAGGCCACTCTCCTCTTTCTGAATGGTGATGTTGCGGATGCGTTGCAGGTGGCCCCGGTCGAGGGCGTCAGCGACGCGCAGAATCGCCGCGAGTTTGAGTACCATCATCCGCTGGGACCAGCGCAACGCCCCGAGGGAGCTGCGGCCGGGGCTGGGGGTTGCACCGCGATGGAAGCGGATCACGTTCCCCACGATCGAAAGATCCGTCCGGGAGAGTCCGAAGATCTCCGAGTTTTCCACGATGTACTGGCCGTGTTTATGGTGCCCATCGGCGCGAACGAAGTAGCCGATATCGTGGGTCAGCGCGGCCACCTCCAGGAGCAGACGGGCGTGGTCGGTGAGTCCGTGCTCGTCTTTCAACTGGTCGAAGAGCTGCAGCGCCAGGTGGGTCACTGCGGTGGCATGGGCCTCGTCAAAGCGGTACTTGCGGCCAAGGGCGAGGGCGGCGCCGCTCACCTGACGGACAAACTCCTTGCGGATTCCGTGACCCGGATCGATGGTGAAGTCCAGCAGCACCCCCTCACGGATACTCACGTCGGGCACGATCAGCTGGTCCGCGGCGGTGGATTCCATAAACAGGTGCAGGATCAGCAACGCCGGGAAGAGCCCTTCCGCCTCCGTCCAGGTCAGCTTCAGGTCACGGACGCACTCTTCCACAGAGCGGCTGCGGACGTTGTCCAGAAAGGTGACGAAGGCGTCCCGGCTGATCACCGAAAACAACTCCCCCTCCCGGGTCCCCACCTGCTCAGCGGCGATTCGGGCGTCACCACCCACCGCGACAAAGAAGCGGATCTTGTCCAGGCGCATCTCCGCGTTGAGCACCTCCCGGGTCACCCGAATGTGTTCGCGAAGAAACTCCTCCACCCGGCCGTTGTCGGTGGTGGTACCGCTTGATCCCAGCACCTGCTGCTCCACCCGGAGGGTGCCGATCCCCAGATTATGAGACCCGGCCATACGACCCCGGCTGAGCAGCATCAGCTCGGAGGTACCCCCGCCCACCTCCAGGATCATCGCGCTGGACCGGGAAAACTGGGGGCGCAGCTCGTTGAGGGCATGCTGCACCGCCAGATAGGTGAGATGGTTTTCCTCGATTCCCGCCACAACGTTGATCTGAAAGCCGGTGCGTACCTGCACCCTGTCCAGAAAGATGTCCCGGTTGCGGGCTTCACGAATCGCGGCGGTGGCGATCACCCGGACGTCCTGTGGTGGAATCGCCCACCCCCGGAGCAGCTCCTGAAACCGCTCCAGAATCAGGATCGCCTCGCGCATCGACTCCGGCGAGAGAGACCCCCGCAGAAAGACGTCCCGCCCCAGCGAGAGGGGCTGCACCGCCCTGTCCAGGGTGGTCCAATGGGATTTCTTGCGAATCTCAACCACTACCAGCCGGATCGCGGTAGAACCGATATCGATCACCGAGACAAGGCGCTTTTTTTCGACTGCGGATTCGCTTTTTTTCTTCTTTTTCTTTTCCGCCACGTACTACTCCAGGGGGTCAGCTGGCCAGGGAGCGGCCGGCAAGGTCTGCCGCCCCGATCACCGCAGCGTTGTCACTCAGGGAGGCCGCCTTTACCGCCACCCCTTCCACCAGACGGGGCATCGCCCGCGCGCGCATCGATGTCTCCGCCGCCTTGAGGAACGAGTCTCCCAGCTTCTCCACCAGCCCGCCACCGACAACAATCAGTTCCGGGTCGAAGGTGTTCACCATCGCCGCCATCCCGATTCCCAGGAACATCGCCGCCCGCTGAACCACCTCGGCTACACCGGGGTCCTTCGCCTTGAGCGCTTTGGCGATGAGCCCGCTCTTTACCATGCGGATATCGCTGGCCCCGGCGGCAGCCAGGACGGGAGAGCGGCCGTTCATCGCCAGCACCGCCAGATCCCGGGCGATGGCTGTCTTGGAAGCAACCGTCTCCAGACAGCCGAAGTTGCCGCACCCGCACAGCCGCCCGTCGCTCTGGACGGTGATGTGCCCGATCTCCCCGGCAGAACCCATCTTGCCCCGGAACAGGCGACCCTCCAGGATGATGCCGCCGCCGATTCCGGTACCGGGGAAGATGCCGATCACGTGCTGGTACCCCCGGGCGGAGCCAGCCACGTACTCCCCCCAGAGACCGGCGTTTACGTCGTTCTCAAGAACCACCGGAAACCCCAGCTCCTGCTTCAGGATCTTTGCCAGGGGGGCGTTGCGCAGATTGAGGTTGGGTGGCTCCAGGATCATTCCCAGGCCGATGTCGATGGGCCCGGGCACGGCGATTCCCATTGCGGTGATCTCCGGATTCCCGGCAGCAGCGATGGCGGCGCGGGTCACCTCCAGAATCTGGCTGATCACCTCATCGTTGCCACCACCGCCGGTTTTTGCTTTACTGCGCCCAAGGAGGTTGTTTTCTCCATCCAGCACCCCCGCGAGCATCTTTGTTCCGCCCAGATCAAATCCTATACGCATTGATTATCTCCATATGATACCAATAGAGTATTAGATTATCATGAACGGCGTCATCCTCGGGCGATTTATGCCGCCCCACACGGGCCACCTCTTCCTTATTGATTTTGCCCGGTCCATGGTGGACCGGTTATACGTGCTTGTTTGCACCCTGGAGTCAGAGCCGATCCCGGGGGACGTTCGCTACCGCTGGGTCCGGGAGCTGGCACCGAACTGTACGGTGATCCATATCACCGAGGAGAATCCCGCCGCTGCCCGGGGGCAGACCGGCGCCACCGGGATCTGGGCGGATACCGTCCGCAAGGCGGTACCGGAAGGGATCACTCACGTCTTCGCCTCGGAGGACTACGGGTGGGATCTGGCGTACCTGCTGGAGGCGCAGTTCGTTCCGGTGGACACCAACCGCAGCAACATTCCCGTCTCCGCGTCGATGATCCGGGAGAACCCGTATCGATACTGGCAGTACATCCCGCCGCCGGTGCGACCCTGGTTCCTGCGGCACGTGGCGGTGGTGGGGCTGCCGGAGGTTGCGGCGCACCTCGCCCAGGCGCTGGGGACGGTGGTGGTACACCCCTACCAGGAGTTCTGGCGCACCACCTGGAACAGCTTTGCCGGGCACCTGGATATCAAGCCCCTCTCGCCGGAGATGATCCAACGCGGCGCAGCCAGTGCCGCCGGAGCCCTGGCCAGGCAGGCAAATCGTCTTCTGATTCACGACGTCCGCACCGTTGCGGCGGTCTCAGCGCTGAAGCCGGACCTGGTGGTAGCGGAATTGGAGGTCCAGAACGAGCTGGCGGATCTTCTCAGCGGCACCGCAGCGGGGTTTGACGCGCCGCTGATCGTCTCGCCCGCTCAGGTGAACCCGGAGAATCTGGCGGGAATGCTGGGGATCTCCTGATTTGACAGAATCGCCCCGGCGCCATACAGTGACGGGGTGAACGCAGCAATCTGGGCGGTAGCGGGGCTGGTGATGATCCTCCTGGAGTTCGTCGCCCCTGACCTGGTGGTGATCTTTTTCGGGTTTGGTGCGCTGCTCAACGCGCTGTTCGTCGCTCTGGTGCCCCGGCTCCAGGAAAGCATTCCCCTGCAGCTTGTCCTCTGGGCAGCAACCAGCGTCCTCTCTCTGGCACTGCTCCGCAAGTACGCCGCAGGGTGGTTCCTTGGCAAGGATGCCGAGGTGGAGAGCTACGCCGGGGAGCAGGCCGAGGTGATCGAGGAGATCCGCGCCGACAATACCGGTCGGGTGCGGCTGCGGGGTACGTCCTGGCAGGCTCGCGCCATCGGCGAGGACATCACCCCGGGAACAATAGTACAGGTAGTTGCGCGGGAAAACCTGACCCTGCTGGTCACGGCAGTGTCCGAAATCGAAAAGAGGAGAGAAGAAGAATGACAATATTCAGTACGTTCCTCGGTTCAGTCCTGATTCTGGTGGTGGTCTTCACCATCTTTTTCAAGCTGATCCGGATCGTTCCAGAACAGCAGACCTGGGTGGTTGAACAGCTGGGTAAGTTCAACCGCGCTATGGGTCCGGGGCTGCACCTGGTCATCCCGGTTCTGCAGAAGGTGGCGTACAAGCAGATCATGAAGGAAGAGGTGATCGATGTACCGCCGCAGCTGTGTATCACCAAGGACAACGTGCAGGTCTCGGTTGACGGGATTCTCTACCTGCAGGTGGTAGACCCGGAGAAGGCCAGCTACGGTATCGACAACTACCGTTTCGCCACCGCCCAGCTGGCGCAAACCACCATGCGCTCCGAGATCGGCAAGATCGAGCTGGACAACAGCTTTTCCGAGCGGGACCGTATCAACGACGCGATCGTCCGCAGCGTCGACGAAGCCAGCGATCCCTGGGGAATCAAGGTGACCCGGTACGAGATCAAGGATATCACCCCGTCGGATACGGTGATGATCGCCCTGGAGCAGCAGGTCCGGGCGGAGCGGGAAAAACGCGCTGAGATTCTCTCCAGCGAGGGCGTCCGGGAGGCACGCATCAACAGTTCCAAAGGTGACCGTCAGCAGTCGATCAACCTCTCTCAGGGTGAACGGCAGCGGCGCATCAATGAGGCGGAGGGACGCGCCCGGGCGACGGAGATTATCGCGTCGGCCACCGCGGCGGGTATCTCCGCTGTTGCCGAGGCGATCTCCCTGCCCAAAGGCCGGGTGGCCGTGGCCAACCGGATCGGACAGCAGTTCATTACCGGCCTCGGGCAGATACTTCGGGAGTGCGATACCGCGGTCCTCCCGGCAGACCTGGCGCAGCTCCGGGGAATCGTCGATTCCCTGCGATCACCTGGAGGTAAAGCATGAACCCGTATCTTCCCCTGCAGATTGTCTTTGGAATCATCGCCATCGTCATGGTGGTGGCGATTCTACGCAGTATCCGCATCGTAGCCGCCAGAACCGTTCTGGTGGTAGAGCGCCTGGGCAAGTACTCCAATACCCTGCAAGCAGGGTTTCACGTCCTGATCCCGTTCATCGACAAGGTGTCCTATACCCACAGCCTGAAAGAACAGGCTATCGATGTGCCTTCGCAGCCCTGTTTCACCTTTGATAACGTCAAGGTGGACGTGGACGGGGTGTTGTACTACAAAGTGGTGGACCCCAGGAAAGCCAGCTACGGCATCACCAACTACGAGTACGCCACCATTCAGCTGGCCCAGACCACCATGCGTTCAGTGATGGGCAAACTGGAGCTGGACAAGACCTTCGAAGAGCGCGACAGCATCAACGCGGAGATCGTCAAGGAAGTGGACGCAGCCAGTCTGGAGTGGGGGGTGCAGGTCACCCGCTACGAGATCCAGAACATCAGCATCCCACCGGATATCCTGGAGGCGATGGAAGCGCAGCTCCGGGCGGAGCGGGAGAAGCGCGCCCAGATTGCCCGCTCGCTGGGAGAGATGGAATCCAAGATCAACTACTCCCAGGGTGAGATGGAGGAGTCCATCAACCGCTCGGAGGGTGAGAAAGAGAAATGGGTCAACGAAGCGGAGGGAAAAGCCGCGGAGATCACCGCCCTGGCAGCGGCCACCGCAGCATCAATTCGCAAAGTTGCCCTGGCACTGGAGCAGGACGGCGGCGATGACGCCCTCTCGATGCAGCTTGCGGAACAGTACCTGGCGGAGTTAAAGACCCTGGCCCGCAAGGAGACCCAGGTCATTCTACCGCTGGATCTGACCGACATGGACGGCGTCCTTAAGTCGGTGCGGAAGATGCTCCTGGGGATGGAGTAGGCACCGGGGCGGCGTCAGTGGCCGGCGGCGCCAGCGGGCGACGCCGCCGCTACTCGTCGCTCCACTCCGTCTCTTCCTCGACGGTGTTTCCGTCGAGGGAGAAATCCCTGTCCGGCCCGTTACGATACCCCGAGAAAAACGCGCGATAGAGCGCCAGAACCCCCCGGCGGTTGAAGGTCTGCTCCACCTGATGAAAATCCAGGTCCAGGAAGAAGGGTTTCTTGTTGTGGATCACCTGGCTGGGGTAGACGCTGACATGGCCCACCGTCAGGTACGCCACGGTGCACGCCACCGCAGCGTAGGTGCCGGTGGTGACGCCAAACAACTCCATCGCCATCATGATCGCCGCCAGAGGGGTGTTGGTTGCGGCAGCCAGAAACGCGACCATGCCGATTCCTGAGAACATTCCCACCGACTTGTCGAAGATCTGCGCCCAGACGTTGCCCGCAGTTGATCCGACGAAGAAGATCGGACCCAGCACCCCCCCACTGCCCCCGGACCCCAGGGTCACTGCGGTGGTGAAGATCTTGAAGAAGGGAGCAATGATGCGAAACCGCTCTCCGTCCAGAGCTGCGTCGACGATGCGACTTCCCACCCCCAGATAGTTGGTTGTACCGGTGAGCAGGACAACGCCGATGAGGATCAACCCGCCGATAACCCCTTTCAGGGGTTCCCAGATTTGCAATTTCTCAAAGAGATGCTCTACCCGGTTCAACGTCCAGACCAGCAGAATCGCCAGCAGGCCGAGGACCAGTCCGAACATCACCATCTGCAGCAGCATCCATACGTGGTTGGAAACGGCGACATCCAGGGTGTAAGAGAGGTGGGTCACCCCCATCAGGATTGTAACATACTGGGCGGTGTACGCCGCGATCAGCGAGGGGAGCAGCCGGTTATACGAGAAGCGACCGATATACAGGACCTCAGTGGCGAAGATTGCCGCGGCAATGGGGGTGCCGAAAACACCGGCAAAACCTGCGCTGATCCCGCACAGGACAAAGCGCTGGCGATCAAGTTTATTCAGCCGCAGTACAGAGGCCACGCCGTACGCGGCGCCGGCGCCGATCTGCGCGCTGGGTCCTTCCTTGCCTGCAGACCCTCCCAGGATGAGGGTTATCAGCGTTGCAACGAGCTTCACCGGGATCACCGCCAGAGGCATCGCTCCTGAACGCAGATGAAGCGCTTCGATCACCTTCTCCGTGCCGTGACCCCGCGCGTCCGGAGCCAGCCACTTCACCAGAAACGCACTGAGGAAGAGCCCCACCGGAGCCA
>SKHA01000086.1 GCA_007117185.1 Spirochaeta sp.
CGCAGGAGGGAATGTCCCGCAGGAAGTTCTGGAAAAACCACGGTTCCATCATGGGACGCCGGGTCTGGTAGACCAGCCCTTGGAGACCAGGTACCACCATGGGCAGGTGCATCGTCATCGCGTAGGCCAGGTTGTCCAGCAGAAAGAGGCGCACCGTCTCGGGAGTCCGCTGCCACACCCCTTCAGGGTACGCGACGGTGTACGAGGCGCCCTCATATCGAATGAAAAAGCCGCGCGGAGTCAGCTCAGCGCCGACGCTGTGGATCATGCTTCCTTACCGGTAATGATCGCCACGTATCGGTCTGCCGGGAGTGGTTCCCGGGTGTGGCGGTCGATGAGCGCCATCAGCCCCGCAGTGGAAGCGGGCAGGACGGAAAAACCGTCAAGTTGCCTGAGCATCCGGGTTGAGGAAACCATGCTGCGGTCGCTCAGCTGCTGGGCCCACCCACCGGACTCGCGGATCGCCCGCAGCCCCTGATCGCCGTCGGTTGAATGCCAGTTGATCAGCGGTTCGTTTATCGAGGTCTCCCGGATCGACTGCGGCTTCAGGTCGATGCAGTGCGGAGAGTTCCTGAGGTACGCTTCTACGATGGGGTTCTTGCGGTATGCCGACCCCGCGACCATTTTGGGGATGCGGGATGTCTTGTTCCGCCTAAACAGGCTGACAAACCCGCGGTGGATTCCGGCGAGGGTGGTACCGTTGGAAACAGGAACCGCCACAACCGCCGGGGCGTCCCGAAGCTCGTCGTAAATCTCGTAGGCGATCTGAGCGTACGCTTCCAGCTGGATGGCAGTGTTGCTTCCACCGGGGTTGGCGTCGTAAATCTCTCCTTTGGACGCCAGGTCCCGGGAGAGATCACAGGCCGTTTCGTAATCTCCTGCCGCACGAATGATCTCCGCGCCGTAGCGCTTCATCTCATGGATGCGTTTCGTCTGGTACCCTTCCGGAATAAAGACAACACATTTCAGCCCGGCTACCGTACACGCAAGTGCCATAGCCGCTCCGAAGTTGCCGCATGTGGCCACCGTCACCGTGTCGTAGCCCCGTCGGATCGCGTCCATCGCCTGGGCAAAGGCGATGCGATCCTTTTGTGTTCCGGTGGGGTTGCCCCCCTCAAACTTCAGGTAGAGCTGGCGCAGCCCGATCTCGCGCTCAATGTTGCGAACCCTGCTGAGGGTTGTATCTCCCACCTCGGAATCGATGATGTTCTGAAACGCATCGATGCGGTCGCCGAAGGAGCTTTCCGGGTCACCGGCAACGTCGGTCTGATCCTGCAGGTCCGGATCGATCACCGGTTCTTGCGAGGTGGCGCCGTCAAGAAGCGGAGAGGCCAACAGTGAAGCGTCGGTGCTGCCGGGGCGGCCATTGCCATTGGCTTGAGCCGCCAGAGGAGAGTATTGAAACCGCCGGTCACCGTCCTGATCCTTGCGACCAGGGGCAGATTTCGTGTTCATGTGTTCTTACTGTGAAATACGTCTTTCCCGGTGCTGTGTCAAGAGATCGTCCCGGGTCGTCGGGGTTTCGAAATGAATCAGACCCGGCTGAAAAGTCCGCACGGGGATGGCATGCCTGTTGCGTAAAGGTATGGGCAAACGTAAAAGACCGACCGCACCCCGGGGTTCAACCGATATTACACATACCGAATCTCCGGAATGTTGTTCATCACCAGCAGGGTGGAGCCGAACCCCCCGGCGATCGTTCTGAGACCGGGCAGATAGCTCTTCAGCCCTGACTCATCGGGCCTGGCCATCCCCGCAATGACCAGAGCGGCGCCGACGGACTCTCGTGCCAGCACCTCCGAAACAGGGAGCTGTTCGGGATTCGGAACGATCATCGTTTCCGCGGTCATTCGCAGGAGCTCCAGGCTCTGCTGCAGTCGCTGGAGTACCTCGTCGTTTCTGGACGGATCGGAGAGAACGGTCTTCAGGTGAATGGGATGGCGAATACCGTGCAGGCGAAAAGATGATTCCGTCAGCAGGTACGCCAGGATCAGCATCAGACGGACGTTGTTCTCCTGCCCACCCCACCAGACAATTACCGGTCCGGATATGGCGCTCCAGGTCTGGTTGCCCCGTTTAAGCAGGAGAACGTTACGCCGGATGGCGCTCAGCTGCATCAGAAGCCGGGTAAACTCGCGGTCTGTTCGCGGAGTTCCCGGAAGCCCCATCATCACCGTGTTGTATTCTCCCGCGGCGAATGCGGCAGCCTGGGCGGCTACAATAACCGCTTCGAAGAAGTCTCCCGTTTCTATGACCCGGGTGAAGACGTTCGGTTGGCCAAAGGAACCAACATAGGCCTCCAGATCACGGACAGCCCTGCCGGGCTCATCAATGCGGTGCGTCCCGGGGGAGCTTCCGATCATGGCATACGTTGCCAGGGCCCCTCCCTGGCGGGTCAAAAGCGCCGCGGTATGGATCAGTTCACCGTGGGTCTCGCTGTCACCCGCAAAGACCTGGATAAGAGGGCGCCAGTTTTTACCGGAACCGGTACGGCTGGCGGCCATGCGCCGGGAAACGCGAAAGAACAGGGCGGTCCAGAAACCCTCCCACAAACCGCCGTGCTCCGTCAGCTGCGCCGGGGTTCCCTGCCGGGTGCGACGTTTGCTCAACCAGAAAAAAATGGCGGAGATCGCCGCCACCGCAGCGGCTGTGGCCA
>SKHA01000057.1 GCA_007117185.1 Spirochaeta sp.
GGCCGGGGTATTCTATCGACCCTATCGCATGCGTTCTGTTGATCACATTCTCAGTGAAGTCGACTGGCTGGTGAATCAGCAGGGGTACCGGGAAATCTCCCTGTCATCCCTGAGCAGTGGCGACTACGGCCCGCTGAAAGAGCTGATGCAGGCGGTACACCACCGCTATGCTTCCGTTGGGGTGAGCCTGCAGCTGCCGTCGTTGCGGGTAGACTCCTTCACTTTGCCCATACTTGAACAGCTTCAGCAGAATCGCCGGGGTGGGCTGACCTTTGCTGTAGAAAGCGCCGATACTGCGGGGCAGCTCAGAAACAATAAGATTGCCCGTCTGGACAACGTAATTTCCATAGCTGCAGAAGCGAAACAACGGGGGTGGCGACGGGCAAAGCTCTATTTCATGATCGGGCTTCCCGGAACAACGCCGGAATCTGAAGCTGAGGCTATTCTCGAGTTCGTCAGGGCTTTGAGACGGGCCGTTCCGATGGAGTACGTGGTCAATGTGGGCACGTTTGTCCCCAAGCCGCATACCCCGTTTCAGTGGGAACGACAGCTCATGCCGGCGGAGACGGTGCCGGCGATGGAACTGCTGCGCAGTTCTCTCCCTAAGGGCTGCAAGCTTCGAACCCATGATCCGTGGACCGCCTGGGTGGAAGGGATCCTGGCGCGGGGTGACAGTCGGGCAGGGGATGTGCTGATGCAGGTCTGGAAGCAGGGTGCCCGGTTCGACGCCTGGGGCGACAAGTTGAAGCTTGCGCTCTGGAAAGACGCCATCGCAGCGATGCCAGGCGGGGATAACGGTCTGTGGGCACGAGATCCGGCGGAGCCGTTGCCGTGGTCGCTAATCCACCTTGGGGTTGCGGCCCGTATTTTGCGCCGTGAGCGTGATAGGGGACTCTCGGGTGAGCTTACGGAACAGTGTGCTCCAGACTGTGCCAACACCTGCGGGGTCTGCAACGGCGGCACTGCCGTGAGCCACCTGGAAGGAGAAGCAGGAGCGTCGGGTCCGCCTCTGGATCATCTGAATCAAAGGACCACGCCTGATCCAGCGATTACGAAACCAACGGTTCCGGAACCCATCACTATCGCCGCCGCCGGTTATGCCGCCGGTTATAAAGCCAGGGGTCGACAGTTGTTCTTTCGTTATACCAAAACGGGAATCGCTGCCTTTCTGCCTCACCTTGCTCTTGTTCGCGTGTTTGAACGGTTGTGGTACCGCATGGGGCTGCCGATAGAACTCTCCGCCGGGTATCATAAAAAGCTGAAGATGAGCTTCGGACAACCACTACCCATCGGCGTGGAAAGCGAGGACGAGCTGGGCGTCGTAGAAGTACAAAAAAACATACAGCCCGAGATGATTTCCCGGTGTTTTGATACTATTCCGGTGCTCCCGGAAGGCATTGCTCTCACCGCAGTGGTTCTTATTGATCATGAACCGGAAGAACCAAGGATCCCCGCGCCGATGCAGATATACCAGGGGACACGTATCCTGGCAACACCCGCGGAAAACGCCTCTCAGGAGGTGCTGCGCTTCATTGAGGCGTGCAGAGACGTTGGCGGCCAGGCAGTACCAGTGGAGAACTCACCGGATTGGTGGCGGGTGGCTCTTCACCGGGATGCCCCGGGAATCGGACGGATCCTCAAACAGAGCGAAACCCGAGGCAAAATACATCTGCGCCGTGAGCTCTTGCTGGGGCCGGACGGAGATTCGCTCTTCCAGTGGTACGGCCGTCACGATGGTGCGAAAATGCTGCTGACTGATCTGGCTGACCGCTGAGACCTTACCGTGATCGTGTTTCTGCGGATTTGGCGGCGTTCCAGCGACTGTCCAGATCCTCAAGAGAGCTCTCGGAAAATTTCCTGTTCTCCCGTTCCAGAGAATTCTCTATCCATTGAAAACGGCTGAGAAAGCGTTCGTTCGTGCCGGCGAGGGCAAGAGATGGTGAGATTTTCAGGTGCCGGGCCAGATTAACCACCGAGAAGAGGACGTCACCCAATTCCTTCTCAAGTCGCGTGGCGTTGCCTTCAGGTTCTTCGCTGCGTCGTGATATTTCAGTATCCAACTCGTGTATCTCTTCAGCGAGCTTCTTTTGTACCGGTTCCAGATCATTCCAATCAAAACCCAGGGACGCCGCCTTTTTCTGTATTTCCAGAGCACGCTCCAGCGGCGGTAGTCCTCGGGGCACTGCCGTGGGGCTCTCGGCACGTCCTTCCTGATCTCGCTTTATCTCGTTCCAGTTTCGCACAACTGTCTCTGAATCGTTGACCTCAAGATCACCGAAAACATGCGGATGCCGTCGCACCAGCTTCTCGCCATTCATCTTTAAAACATCCGAAAAAGAACGGCCACCATCGGACTGCAGGGCACTGCTCAGGAGCATTATCACCAGTAGCACGTCACCCAGTTCGTCCGCTACGGACTCCAGAGAGCCTGTGGGAGACGGGGGATCCTCAAGATGATCATCAATGGCCGCGATCGCCTCCATGGTCTCCTCAAGAAGGAAGCGTCGCAGCGACCTGAGGGTCTGCTTGCGATCCCATGGGCATCCATCCGGCGCTCTGAGTCTCCGGATTATGGCGCTGTACTGCGAAAAGAGTTCTCCCTCAGCGGGGTCCAGAAAAGACCGCGTCCGTTCATCTATCGTCACGAAAC
>SKHA01000074.1 GCA_007117185.1 Spirochaeta sp.
GGCGGCTCTGGTCTCCACGGACTCGCCCACCGCAGACCCGCCGCTGGAGCTGCGCAGCTTCTCCACCCGCATCATCCCCCAGAGCGATGAGGCGATGACCTGGACCCTCGGGGAAACCGCCTTTGACATGCGCCTCTCAGCGTACGTCCCCCGCCTGATCCAGCAGAACATCGGCGGGATCGTGGACACCACCATGGCGGAGCTGGGGCTGGGCAGAGATGACGTCGACCTGTGGGCGATTCACCCCGGCGGCAGGGCGATCCTGGAACGGGCAGCGAAATCGCTGCAACTCCCGGAGGGCGCTCTGGATCCCTCGTATACGGTGCTGCGGGAGAACGGCAACATGAGTTCGGCAACGATTTTTTACGTACTGAAGGAGATGCAGCGGCGCCGGGACCACGGGACGGTCTTTGCCGCGGCGTTCGGACCGGGGCTCACCGTGGAGTCTGCCCACCTGCAGCTGGGATGATATCCCTGTATCCCCGACGACGCGCCACTGCCACCGAGCTGATGGACGACCCGGAGAGCAACCGGGAGCTGCTGGAGCGTACCCTGGGACAGTTCAGCCACATCAACCGCCTGCTGACCCGCAGCCGGACGGTGCTGCACCGGGAATTACTGTCGGATATGGAAGCGCGTGTTCGCCGCGCCGAGGTTCCCCGGAATCACCGGTTCACCGTGCTGGATGCCGGGGCCGGGGGGTGCGACCTGCCCCTATGGCTCATTGACGAGGGACGGCGGCGGGGTCTGACGATCCACGTCACAGCAGTGGACGCGGACCCCCGGGTGGTTGCCTACGCGAAGCGGGTGGCGCTGCCGCAAGCCGCCCCGGGAACCCTGACGATCGTTGAGGGGTCCGTCCTGGCCGGTGCGGGGGCACCATCTGCCGTTACGCCGCCCTTCGACTACATCTTCGCCAACCATTTTCTGCATCACCTGACGGACGATCAGATCCGGCAGTTTCTGAAGATATCCAGGGAGTTGTGCCGCCGGCGGATTGTGATCAACGACCTTCTGCGCTCCTGGGTCTGGCTGTGGCTGTACCGCCTGGTGGCGCAGTTGTTCCTGCGTGGCAGCTTCGCCCGCAACGACGGCGCCGTCTCCATCCTGAAAGGGTTCAGACCCAGGGAGCTGGCCGCGCTGTGCACCGGCGAGGGCGGCCCGGCGCAGCCCTGCCGGGTGCGGCGGATGCTTCCCGGGCGGGTCCTGCTGGTTATCGACAGGTAGATCCGCTTCTATCCCCAGTCAGCCAGCAGCGCCTGCGCCTTCTCCAGGTCCCGCTGCTGTCGCGGCGTACGGTTTCGGATTCCGGTGAGCTCCCGGACAATCTGCTGCACCAGCGCCCGCGCTTCTTCACGGTCGGTACCGCCGGAAAAGGGCAACGAACCGTCAAAGTTGATCCCCCGCTCCATCGGGGTGGAGGCGCTGCGCCACCCGGAAACGGCGTTGTTGTGCGCCCGCTGTCGTTGTCGGGAGTTATGGTTCCGCTTCCACAGGGCGTGGCCCAGCTGGGTGTACAGATCGTGCGCCTTGTTGGGAGTTATCCCCGCGGCGAGCTCCGCTTCGTGCACCGCCACCGCCCGGCGCGCCAGAGAGACGGCGTAGTCACCGTTACCGAAGGAAAGGGGCCGTCCCGGAAGCTCCCGATAGAACTGCCCCATCAGGAAATACGCTTCGGAAAACTCCTCCCGCCGGTTGATCGCCTCCTGGGCGTAGTCACGCACGTCCCCGGCCATAAACAGCGAGTTCAGGACCCCCCGGATCTGCCCGCGGCGCGCCATGGCGGCGCCGACCCAGAACCAGGGCTCCGCCAGTTCCGGAGCCAGCTGCGTGGCTTGCCGCGCCAGGGCCTCCGTCTCTTCCAGCATCGCCACCGCCTGGTCATCGGTCAGGTCACCGTCGTGGTGACCGAAATCGGCAATCTGCATCCGCGCCCGGCCCTGCCTCCAGAGGAGCTGCGCCCGCTCGCTGCCACTCAGCCCAGAAAGCTCCCGGGCGATCAGCCCGAGAACGGCTTCGTGGTTATCCCCGTGATGAAGGCGATCCAGCTCCGCCAGAACCGGCTCAAGACCCACCGCGGTCGCCGCACCCAGAAGCAGCAAAAAGACACCTGAAACGATTTTTCTCTTCATGGCCTCAAAGATAGCACATTCATACCGACGGGGCCGCATCAATCGCGATACTCTCCACCGCCGGGGATTTCTTCTTGCCGGCAGCTCGCTGTTCCGTTATCGAAAAAGCGATAAGCGAGAGAATCAGGAGCATACCGATGGTGAAGTTGAAGATGTTTCCGCTGAAATTCAGCAGGGTGAACCCCTTTTGAAGGACGCCAATGATCAGGACGGCAATAAATGTCCCCTTCATGCTTCCAACTCCTCCCATGATGGAGGTTCCGCCCAGGAGCACCGCAGTAATCACCTTGAAGTTCAGATCGTCGCCGATACTGCTGCGGACCGCCGCAAGGCGACCAACGTAGATCAGCGCTGCCAGACCACAGAGCAGCCCGGTGAGGGTATAGATCCCCATCTTGATGCGCTTCACGTTTATGCCGGAAAAGATCACCGCCCGCTCGTTGAAACCCATGGCCTTCAGATTGCGACCAAGGCTGCCCCGTTCGTAGAAATAGTTCAGTACCACGAAGATTGCCAC